>NZ_QQWY01000001.1:0-267625 GCF_003950455.1 Sphingomonas sp. ABOLE | reverse complement strand
TGAAGCTGTAGAACAGCGACTCCTGCGGCACGGTTCGCTCGCCCATCATCCAAACGTCTCCCGCCAACCGGCTGGAGTGAATCAGACCGTCACCGCGACTTCAAGGGCGGGTTTTTCAACATAATCGGTGGAAAGCGGACGTAGGGCGCGGCATCATGTTCCGCGGGAGGTGACCGGATGTTTGATACGAGTGGCGCATTCAAGAAGCAGTTCACACGCGTGGAAGGCGGCTATCTTGTCTACCCTTCGCGGAAGATTGGCGGAAAACTCATCAGCGACGAGGAGTATGATCACCTTATCAAAGGATGGGAGCGAGCTGCTGGACGAACAGGCCGTTGGAAGGCGATAGGCATCATCATTGCTGTCATAGCGCTCTGGACGTTGTTGTCGGATCTCGTTTCCGTACCTGAATGGGGAGAATCTCTTCTCGTAGCGGCTATAGTCTTAGGAGTGTGTGCTTGGTTCCTTTGGGCCAGCACCACGCCTCGCCGCCTCGTGAGCGATCGACCAGCCATCACTCCGCCTAGGGGAGCGGCAGAGGCGCGGCGGGATGCAAGGGCTGCACTGAACTGGCCCTTTGTTGTTTTCGCGCTCATCCTCAGCGGAGCTATTTTTTTCGGCAGCGTCACTGCGAATGACCGCTCTCCTGGCGCATGGGCATGGCTCATAGGCAGCGGCGTCATGTCGGGGCTGTATGTCTGGATCGCAATCAAGAAGCTGACGGATCGAATGCGCTGAACGTCCGAATCTGGGGCGAGAGTTGCCATCCCCTACCCACCGACGAACGGCCACGCGGAGCTACGCCTCCCAATCTCCCGCATCCTCCACCTCGCTCGGCGGCTCGATGACGCCGCGCCAGGGCAGCGCATCCTCGCCCAGCCGGATGAAATGCTCCTCCGGATCGGCTTCCAGCGCGTCGATCGCGTCCTCGCCACCCAGCGCGATCTGCGCGTCCGCCGCCGCCCGGCGCGCGGCACAGGCCTCCAGCGCCGCGTTGATCGCCGCCTGCGCCTCGGCATCGAGCGTCACCCCGGCAAAGGACTCCAGCGCAGCCGCCGTCCGGTCGTCGCGCGCCGCCATGCTGTCGCCTGCCCCATCGCCGGTGATCACCGTGCGCACCGTCGTCGTGCTCGCCGCCGCGCCCGCCCCGCCTTCGCCCGTTCCCGCCGCCGCGCGGGCGGAGAAATAGTTGATGGTGGTCCGCTTGCCGTTCGCATCCTGGCCGTAATGGCGCAGGCAGAACATCAGCAGCGCGTCGTTGCGCTTGCGGCGAAAGCCCATCAGCTTGCCGCGGTCGAACACCGGGATCAGCTCGCCTTCGATCGCGCGGGTGAACGCCTCGTCCTTCAGACGGGCGAGACCGAAGTCGAGCGCCGCGTCCCAGGCGCGGCGAAAGCCCTCCGCGCCTGCCGCGCGGCGCAGCGCATAGGCATTGGCCTGCGCCATGTTGACCATGTTGGCTGCGCGCCGCACCGATCCGGTATCGGCGAGCGCTTCGATGAACGCCTTTTGCCGCTCGGGCGTCCAGCCATCGTGGCGATTGCGCTGGCGCGGCACCGGATCGAAGTCCGGCAGGTCGCGCGCCGCGCGCGGGACGGGCACTCGGTTCTGCATTGCTTCCGACTCCCTGAAGATGGGAAACCGGAAAGCCTGTACCGATTTTACCTGCTGTAGGACAGAATTTTGTTCCCGTTAGGTTCCATCTGCGGCACTTGCGTCTCCGCCGTTGCCGTCCGCGAACGGGTCATAGACCCGCAGCGCATCCGCCGCGTACATCAGCGCCGGGCCGCCGCCCATGGAAACGCTCTGGTGGAGGACGCCCAAACTCCCAAAAGAAAAAGCCCCCGCCGTCGCCGGCAGGGGCCCTTTCTTCACCGTATCGGAAGTGCTTACGCGGCCGACTTCGCCCGGCTCTGGCGCTTGCGCTCGTTCGGATCGAGGAAGCGCTTGCGCAGACGGATGTTCTTCGGGGTCACTTCCACCATCTCGTCGTCGTCGATGTACGCGATGGCCTGTTCCAGCGTCATCTTCTTCGGCGGGGTCAGGCGGATCGCGTCGTCCTTGCCTCCGCTAGCGCGGAAGTTGGTCAGCTGCTTCGCCTTCATCGGATTGACCTCGAGGTCTTCCGTCTTGGCGTTCTCGCCGATGATCATGCCTTCATACAGCGCTTCGCCATGGCCGACGAACAGGATGCCGCGCTCTTCGAGCGGACCCAGCGCATAGCCCTGGGCTTCACCGGCGCCGTTGGAGATCAGCACGCCGTTCTTGCGGCCTTCGATCTTGCCCTTGTACGGCCCGTACTTCTCAAACAGGCGGTTCATGATGCCGGTGCCGCGGGTGTCCGACAGGAACTCGCCGTGATAGCCGATCAGGCCGCGCGACGGGGCCGAGAAGGTGATGCGGGTCTTGCCGCCACCGCTCGGACGCATGTCGGTCATCTCGGCCTTGCGCTGGTTCATCTTGTCGACGACCGTGCCCGAGAATTCCTCGTCCACATCGATCACGACGGTCTCATACGGCTCCTCGCGGCCGTTCTCGCCGTCGCGGAACAGCACGCGCGGACGGCTGATGCCGAGCTCGAAGCCCTCGCGGCGCATCGTCTCGATCAGCACGCCGAGCTGAAGTTCGCCGCGGCCGGCGACTTCGAAGCTGTCCTTCTCGTCGCTCTCGGTGATCTTGATCGCGACGTTCGATTCCGCCTCGCGGAACAGGCGGTCGCGGATCATGCGGCTGGTCACCTTGCTGCCCTCGCGGCCCGCCATCGGCGAGTCGTTGACGGCGAAGCGCATCGACAGCGTCGGCGGATCGATCGGCTGCGCCTGGAGCGGCACGCTGACCGAGGTGTCGGCGATGGTGTTCGACACGGTGGCGACGGCGAGGCCGGCGAGGCTGATGATGTCGCCCGCCTTGGCTTCTTCCACCGGCACGCGGTCGAGGCCGCGGAACGACATGATCTTCGAGGCGCGACCGGTCTCGATGATGTTGCCTTCGTTATCCAGCGCGTGGATCGGCTGGTTCATGCGCACCGTGCCGCTCTCGACGCGGCCGGTGAGGATGCGGCCGAGGAAGTTGTCGCGGTCGAGCAGCGTGACGAGGAACTTGAACTCCGCGTCCGGGTCCACCTGCGGCGGCGGCACATGGTCGACGATCTTCTGGAACAGCGGGGTCAGCGTGCCCTCGCGCGCTTCGGGATCGTCCGAGGCATAGCCGTTGCGGCCCGAGGCGTAGAGCACCGGGAAGTCGAGCTGCTCGTCGGTCGCCTCCAGCGTCACGAACAGGTCGAACACTTCGTCGAGCACTTCCTGCACGCGCGAATCGGCGCGGTCGATCTTGTTGACGACCACGATCGGACGCAGGCCCAGCTTCAGCGCCTTGCCGGTCACGAACTTGGTCTGCGGCATCGCGCCTTCGGACGAATCCACCAGCAGGATCACGCCGTCGACCATGCTCAGGATGCGCTCCACCTCGCCGCCGAAATCGGCGTGGCCGGGCGTGTCGACGATGTTGATGCGGATGCTGTTCTCTTCGGTGCCGTCGGGCGACCAGTCGACCGAGGTCGGCTTGGCGAGAATCGTGATCCCGCGCTCCTTCTCGAGGTCGTTCGAGTCCATCGCACGCTCTTCGACGCGCTGGTTGTCGCGGAAGGTGCCGGACTGGCGGAAGAGCTGGTCGACGAGGGTGGTCTTGCCATGGTCGACGTGTGCGATGATCGCCACGTTACGGAGGTTCATGCGATTTCCTGATTGGCGCGGAAGCGCGCGTACGGGCGGGCCCATAGCGGAAATGGTGCGTCGCGGGAAGGCCCCCGTATTTCCCGTTAGAGGATTCGATGTATCGTGATCCGCACCGCCGGCCCCTTGCCCTCTGGCGGGGTGCCGATCGTGCCGGTGAAGATCGACTGGTTGAGCCAGCCATGGGGACCATCCGGCACCTCGAACCAGGGAGTCGTGCGCACATAAGGGCGCTTGGGATCGCGGCTGATCAGCCCCTTGTTGATCACATGGATCAGCGTGCCGTCCTCGACCTGCATCATATAGTCGGCATGAATGTCGAGCATCCCGTCGGGGCGCTCCAGCTGCCAGTCCATGCCGCCCGCCAGCACGGTGCCGCGAATGCGCGGCCCCTCGAAGCTGCCGCCGGTGATCGGGATGCGGTTGCGAACGCCGTACGGCGTGCGGCCCACGGGGGTCGCCGCGCCGAGGGTGACGATGGCGTCATAGGCGAACTCCAGCGCCAAGCTTGCCTCCGGCGGCGCCTCCGCATCGGGGGCAATACCGCCCGCCAGCCCTGCGAGTCCCATCGCCCCCAGCATGTCGCGTCGCTGCATCCGCCCCTCCCCTTTGCTATGCGCCAATACAATGCGCGGGGTCTCGGCCGGTCAAGTTGCAATCGCGGGTGCCCTAGCTACATGACACACTTGCGGGATACGTGCTTCGCCTGCATGGTTATCCCCTCGGAGTTGGAGAGAGAAGCGACGATGGCGACTGTGACGGATACCGCAGAACAGGGTCTGGTGCTCACGCCCCCCGATCCCGTGCCTGTCGTGGCGCCCGAAAAGGCTGCCGGGCTGGTGCCGGTCGAAGACGCCAAGAAGTCCGAGCTCGACAAGCGCGTCGACGGCTTCATCGACGATCTGATCGCGCAGGACGTGAACTCGCCCGAGTTCGGCAAGCGCGTCGATGCGATCGCGGCGATGGGCCAGAAGGAAATCCGCGACGCCGCCGGGCAGTCGAACCGCTTCCTCGATCGGCCGGTCCGCGCGATGGGCAGCGAAGGCGGCGTCGGCGCAGACCTGCTGGCACTGCGCAAGACGGTGGAAGACCTCGATCCCTCGCGCAACGGCAAGCTGATCGGCGGCAAGGACGGCTTCCTGTCGAAGATCTTCGGCGGCGGCGGGCTGACCAACTATTTCCGCAAATACCAGTCGTCGCAGAGCCACATCAACGCGGTGCTCAAGAGCCTGGCCAACGGCAAGGACGAGCTGCTGCAGGACAATGCCGCGATCGCCACCGAGCGCGCCAATCTGTGGAACGCGATGGGGCGGCTGGAGCAGATGATCTATCTGTCCAAGGCGATGGACGAAAAGCTCGAGGACAAGGCCAACGAGCTGGACCACACCGATCCCGCCAAGGCCAAGGCGATCCGCGAGACCGCGCTCTTCTACGTCCGCCAGCGCACCCAGGACCTGCTCACCCAGATGGCGGTGACGGTGCAGGGCTATCTCGCGCTCGATCTGGTCAAGAAGAACAATGTCGAGCTGATCAAGGGCGTCGACCGCGCCTCGACCACCACCGTCTCGGCGCTGCGCACCGCGGTGACCGTCGCCCAGGCGCTGAACAACCAGAAGCTGGTGCTCGACCAGATCACCGCGCTCAACACCACCACCGCCAACCTGATCGAATCGACCGGCCAGCTGCTCAAGAGCCAGACCGCAGCGATCCACGAACAGGCGGCGAGCGCGACGATTCCCGTGGAGACGCTGCAGCGCGCGTTCCAGAACATCTACGACACGATGGACGCGATCGACACCTTCAAGCTCAAGGCGCTCGACAGCATGAAGGTGACGGTCAACACGCTGTCGAGCGAGGTCGAGAAGTCGAAGGGCTATATCGCCCGCGCCGAGGGTGCCGAGCAGAACCGGCTGGGCGGCCCGACCGACGGCTTCAAGCTGGAGGCGATGTAAGCCGCGATGCCGAGTGACGTGGACCGCCTGCTCGCCCGTGGCGAGGAACTGATCGAGCGTTCGCGCGCCCGCACCGAAGGCGCGCTCGCCACCCGCACCCGCAAGCGGCGCGAGGCGGAGATCCTCGCACGCCTCGGGCGGATCGCGGCGGCGGATGCGGTGATTCTCATCGCCGCGATCACGATCGGCATGTTCGTGCCGCTCGGCATGTTCGGCGCACTCGCGGTGATGGCGCTGCTGATCCTGGCGACGCTGGTCTTCGCGTCGCTGCCGGTGACCAGCGCGCCGCGCGTCGAGCAGCTGGTGCAGGTGCCGCTCAAGGCGCTGCCGTCCACCACCGAACGCTGGCTGGAGACGCAGCGGCTGGCCCTGCCCGCGCCTGCCCGCACGCTGGTCGACTCGATCGGGGTGAAGCTGGAAACGCTGGCGCCGCAGCTCGCGCGGCTGGACGAGGCCTCGCCGGCGGCGAACGAGGTCCGCAAGCTGATCGGCGAGCAGCTGCCGGAGCTGGTCAAGGGCTATGGCCGCGTGCCCGAGCCGCTGCGCACCGTGCCGCGCAACGGCATGACGCCCGACCAGCAGCTGGCGCAGGGGCTGCAGGTGATCGACGAGGAAATCGCCGAGATGACCGCGCAGCTCGCCCAAGGCGATCTCGACGCGTTCGCGACCCGCGGCAACTTCCTGCAGATCAAGTACAAGGACGACGAACTGGGCTAAGCGAGGCGCGCCCCTCTCCACCCGCGCTCCCCTCCCGCTTGCGGGAGGGCTCGGGGGAGGGACTGACGAGGAGATGGCGCGGCCCAAGCTGCAACGTCCCCTCTCCTTGCCCCTCCCGCAAGCGGGAGGGGAACATGCACCATCAGAGCAAGGCGAGCAGATACCGGATCAGGTCGGCGATCCCGCTCGCGCTGACCGGCAGCAGCAGCAGGACCAGCGCGTAGACGAGGAACATCCGCGTCAGGAATCGCTCGCGCCGGCCCGGCGGCAAAGGCACGGGCCGCGGCGGTTCCGGCCGGGGCCAGACGCGATTCTCGTCGAAGAACATCGCTGGCCAAGGTGCCGTATCCCGCCAAAGCCCGCAACCGCCCCTTGGGCCAGCGGAGCGCATCATCGGACCGGCCGACCCCCTAGGAGCTTTGCGTAGAGACCCCGCCGCCGCGCCGTGGCAGGCGATGCGATCAGGCGCGCTCCATGACCACTCCCTCCCCCATCCAACGCCCCAGCGTGTTGCTCGTCGAAGACGATGACGGCGTGCGCCGGTCGACCCAGCTGCTGCTGCACGGGCAGGGCTATCAGGTGCGGGCGCACAGCGTCGCCGGGGCCTCGCTCGCCGATCCCGCGTCCCTCAGCGCCGACTATCTGGTCGCCGATTACTGCCTGCCCGACAGCGACGGCATCGCCCTGCTGCGGGCGCTGCACGCGCGGGGCTGGACCGGCCGCGCGGTGCTGATGACCGGCTATCCCAGCCCCGGGCTGACCGCCGAGGCGGAAGCGACCGGCTATGCCACACTGCTCGAAAAGCCGCTGCGTATGCACGAACTTCTCGGCGCGCTGGGCGACTGAATCCGATGGATGCTCCCCCGCCAGGGGGAGGATCCATCGCTAGGCCACCACCTCGGCATCCTCGCGCTTTTCCGGGCGGATATAGATCGAGCTGAGCTGGGGCAGCGCCGCCTTGAGCTTGGCCTCGATCCGCTCGATCAGCGTCTCGGCCTCGCCCATCGCCAGGCCGTCGTCGAAATCGGCGCTGATCGCCACGAACACGCGATCGGGCGCGGTGTGGATGGTGCGGACATGGTTGACGGCGGTGATGCGCGGCTCGGCCTCCAGCATCGCGCGAACCTGGGCGATCAGCTCCGGGTTGGCGCGCTCGCCGATCAGCAGGCCCTTGGCCTCGCGCGCCAGCAGCGTCGCGACCGCGGCGAGGATCAGCCCGATCACGATCGAGGCCGCACCATCGATCCGCGGGTCACCCCAGGCATGGCTGGCCCAGACGCCCACGCCCGCGACGACCAGCCCGGCAAGCGCCGCCGAATCCTCGAACAGCACGATGAAGCCGGCGGGGTCCTTCGATTCCCGAATCGCGTTCCACCAGCCGCAATCGCCCTTGCCTGCGCGAAACTCGCGGATCGCGATGACCCAGCTGGTGCCCTCCATCGCGGTGGCGATGCCGAGCACGATGTAATTGACCAGCGGGTCGCGCAGCGGCTCCGGGTCGAGGATGTGGAGCCAGCCCTCATAGACCGATACGCCCGCGCCCAGCCCGAAGATCAGGATCGCGACGACGAAGGCCCAGAAATAGAGTTCGCGGCCATAGCCGAAGGGATGTTCGGCATCAGGAGGGCGCTTGGCGCGGCGCTGGCCGTAGAGCAGCAGGATCTGGTTGAAACTGTCGACCAGGCTGTGCACGCCCTCGGTGAGCATCGAGGACGAGCCGGTGATCGCCGCCGCAACGAACTTCGCGACGGCGATCCCGACATTGGCGGCGAGCGCCGCATAGAGAACGATATTGGCGCGCCAGCCCGACGCGGGAGACGCGGCCATACGCGCCGGCCTCAGTCGAGGCCGAGCTTGTGCAGGGCCTTGTCGATCAGGCCCTTGTCCTCCTTGCCCTCGGCGCGATCGGCTTCCGCCTTAGCGTCATAACCCGAGCTTTCCGGAATGTCGTTGTTGTGCACCGGCTGGGTCGAGGCGGGCGGATCGGAGGCGTCCATCGACTCGTCGAGCGCGCGATCGAGACGGGCTTCCTTGCTCGCCGGATCGCGGGCGAGCCGCTCCTCGATCGAGGAATCGGTGCCGGCATCGGCGGAATGCGCCGCGCCCTTGGCGTCGTCATCGGCGCGGGGGTCGGGAGCGACCGACATCCGGTCCATCGCAGGGTCGAGGGGATTGTTGGTCATGCTGCACTCTCCTGAGCGTTACCCGGATTAAACGGACATGCCGGGAGTCGCGTTCCGTGCCTGCCCGACCACGCAAAACAAAAGGCCCGGCGGATCGCTCCGCCGGGCCCCTTTGTCTTCCGTTCCGCGCGGGATCAGTCGCGCGAGCTGCCGAACAGGCGCAGCAGGAACAGGAACATGTTGATGAAGTCGAGATAGAGGTTCAGCGCCCCCATGATCGCGACCTTGCCCTGCTCCGGCGTGCCGGCGACATAGCTGTAGATGCTCTTGATCTTCTGCGTGTCATAGGCGGTGAGGCCGGCGAAGATCAGCACGCCGACGACGCTGATCACCAGGCTCATCACGCCCGACTGCAGGAAGATGTTGACGATCGACGCGACGAGCAGCCCCACCAAGCCGATGATCAGGAAGGTGCCGAAGCCCGACAGATCCTTCTTGGTGGTGTAGCCATAGAGGCTCAGCGCGCCGAAGCCGGCGGCGGTGCCGAAGAACACCTGGGCGATCGACATGTCGGTATAGGTGGTGAAGATCGTCGAGAGCGACGCACCCAGCAGGCCGGCATAGGCGAAGAACAGCACCTTGAGCGTGCCCTCCGACATGCGGCTCTGGCCGAAGCTCATCGCGAACACGATCGCCAGTGGCGAGAGCATCGCCACCCAGCCGAGCAGCGTCGGCTGCAGCGACAGGCCGCGGCTGGTTTCCACCACCTGGAACAGCAGCGCCTGCAGCGAGGCGACCTTGCCGAACGCCAGCGCGACGATGCCGGTCAGCAGCACGCCGGACAGCATGTAGTTGTAGACCGACAGCATGTACGACCGGAGCCCCGCGTCATGCGCCGCGGCGCGTGCACTCGCGGTCGCGAAGGGCGACTCGCTCGTGCGGGGATCGGACCAGTTAGCCATTCGAAAAACTCCTTTGCCCGGCGCAGTGCCGGATGGCTGGAATATCGGCCTCGCCACAGGGGTTTTCAAGCGAAACCGGGCCCAGCAACGTTTCGAAACAGAGGCGGCGAAGACTTCTCGTTCGCTTTGAACAAGCTAGCGGGTCGGCTAGAATATTGGTGATGCATCGTCTGTTCGTCGGCTTCCGCCCTCCGTCTGCGATTCGCGCGCAATTGCTCGGCCTTGCGGGCGGCGCGCCCGGCGCGCGCTGGCAGAGCGACGAGCAACTCCACTGCACGCTGCGCTATATCGGCGAGGTCGAGCGGCCGGTGGCGGAGGACATCGCGCTCGCGCTTGGCGCGGTCCGCTTCGCGCCGTTCGAGCTGGCGGTCGCCGGCGTCGGGGAGTTCGACTCGCGCGGGCGGCCCAACGCGCTCTGGGCCGGGCTGCGGCCGCACGAGACGGTAACGCAGCTCCACCACAAGATCGACCAGGCGCTGGTCCGCGCCGGCCTGGCGCCCGAACGCCGCGCCTATCTGCCGCACATCACGCTGGCCCGGATGAACGCACAGGCAGGCGCCAACGAGCGCTTCCTCGAGGCGCATGCCGGGCTCGCCAGCGCGCTCTTCACCGTCGACAGCTTCCTGCTCTACGAAAGCCATCTCGGCCGCGAGGGCGCGAGCTACGAGGCGATCGAACGCTACAAGCTGCGGGGCTGAGCGCCCGCAACGCCGTCCGCCACCAGCGCCATCGCGGCGCGGACCATGCCGTCCTCGGCGGGCACCTTGCCGTCGAGCGCCAGCGTCGACAGGCCATGCACCACCCCCCAGGCGGCGAGCGTCGCCGGGCCGGGATCGCCGCCCGTCAGGCTCGCCACGCGGCGCGACAGGATCGCGAAGGCCTCGCCATAGTGCTTGGGTTGCACCGCGCAGCCGGGATTGCCGCCGAACATCAGCCGGAACATCGCCGGGTGGGCCTGCGCGAACCGGAAATAGGCGATGCCTTGCGAGACCAGTGCCGCCTTGGCCGGCTCGGCGCGGTCTGCTTCGGCCAGCACCGCCGCGAGTTCGGCGAACCCCGCCTCCGCCACCGCGCCAAGGAGGGCCGCCTTGTCCGCGAAGTGCCGATAAGGCGCCATCGCCGATACGCCGGTCGCCTTGGCCAGCGCGCGCAGCGTCACCCCGGCCTCGCCCTGCTCGTCCAGCAATGTGGTCGCGGCGTCGATCAGACGCGCGCGCAGTCCGTCCGCAGTTTCCATCTTGTTTACACCGTAAACTGCCCGTATCGTGTACAGTGTAAACAAGGAGACTCGCCATGCAAGCCAACACGCTCCGCGAGACGGTCGATCTCGCGGCCTATCCGGAACTGATTGTCGTGATCCTGGGATTCAAGCTGCGCCGCTGGCGCGCACTTCCCGCGATGCTGCGGATCGGCCGCGGGCTGGCCGAGATCAAGAAGAACCCGCCCGACGGGCTGCTCGCCGAGGACGGGATGCTGTTCGGCTGGAACCATGTCGGCTTCCGCCAATATTGGCGCGACCTGCCGAGCCTGGAGGCCTTCACCCGCAGCGCGCCGCACAGCATCTGGTGGCGCGAGTTCCTCAAGGACCCGCAGGGGGCCGGCTTCTGGCACGAGGCCTATAGCGCGCGCGGCATCGAGGCGGTGTACGTCAACCTGCCCGGCCAGCGGCTCGGGCTCGGCATGTTCGCGCCGATTGCCAAGCCGGTGGGCACGCTGATGTCCTCTCGGCAGCGCCTCCACGCCCATATGGGGATGGAGGGCTAAGCCGGGCGGGCGTCGTCAGAACGACGCCCAGTCGCCGTCCGCCATCGCGGGAGCCGGGGCTGGCCGACCACCCGCGCCGCCGCGCTTCGACAGATTCGGGCGCTGCAGCGGCAGGCTCATCCGCGGATTGTGTCCCTCGCCCACGTTGAAGGCCTGGGCCGAACGCTTCAGCGCCTCGACTTCACCGCTCAGGTTGCGGGCGGCGGCAGAGGTTTGCTCGACCATCGCGGCGTTCTGCTGGGTCGCCTGGTCCATCACCGTGATGGCAGTGCTGATCTCGCCGATCGACGAGGCCTGGGCCTGGTTGGCAGTCGCCATGCTGCCGAGCAGGCCGTGCACTTCGCGCACGTCGGTGGCGATCGCGGCGAAGGCATCGTCAACGCGCTGGACCATGCCCACCGCCGCGGTAACGTCGGCCTGGGTGGTGGTCAGCTGATCCCGGGCGCGGCCAGCCTCCTCCTCGGCGCGCATCGCCAGGGCGGAGACGAGGTCGGCGACCACCGCGAAGCCGCGCCCGGCCTCACCGGCGCGACCGGCCTCGACGGCGGCGTTCATCGCGAGAACGCGCGTCTGAAAGGCGATCTTGTCGAGACCCTCGATCACGTCGTCGATGCCCTTGGCGCTTTCCGACACCCGGCTCATCGCCGACACCGCCTCGTCGGCGACGTCGCGGCCGGCCTGGACCGACGCGATCGCGCCGTCTGCGCGCGCCACCGTCTGGCTGGCGCTGCCGGCGGTGCTGCGCAGCCGCTGATCCATCTCGGCGATCGAGTGGACGGTTTCCTGGAGGCTCGCAGCGGCACTTTCAGTGCGGCGCGAGAGATCCTCGGAGGCAACCGCGATCTGGGCGGAGCCGGTGCTGATCGTCTCCGCCGACGTCGCGACCGAGCGTACCAGTTCGCGCAGTGCGGCCAGCGCTTCGTTGAAATTGGTCTTGAGCACCGCATTGGTGCCGGGGAAATCGGCGGTGACGTCGGCGGTCAGGTCGCCCTTGGCGAGCCGCTCGAGCGACTGGCCGAGCACCCGCACGACCTCGGCCTGCTGCTCGGCGGCCTCGCGCTGCGCGACGGCGGCATCGCGGAAGACGAGCATCCCGCGCGAGATGCGGCCGACGCAATCCTCATATTCGGTATGCGCGATGGGCGCGGCGAGGTCGCCGGCGGCGAGGCCCTCCATCCGCACGACGGTCGCGACATAGGGATCGGCAATCACGCGGGCGAACATGCGGGTGAGCACGAAGGCGGTGGCGATTACCACCACGTTGAGCCCCAGCATCACCCAGTGCGGCAGCACCAGGTTCAAAACGGCCAGGACCACCATGATCCCGATCATCGCGCCGAAGGTGACCTTCAGCTTCTCCCGAATGGGAGCCTTTACTTCCAACCAGTGCAGCATGTTCGTCCCTAACCCGTCGGGTGCCTGACTTGCTCCGCCGGCCCCGCGTTGCGCCCACCCAGCTGCATTGTAGAGGAGTAGAGGTTGATAAAGTTCATTCTGACATGTGTCGGAAACAATTTGTCTGAAACCCTCAACCCGAAATGAGAGGGTGGCCCGGGTCAATCCCGCCCGGGATCGATCAGGAACTTCTCGCCGGTCGCCTTGCGCTCATAGGCGCGCAGCACGTCCGGCTGCAGTGCCTCCGCGAGCCCGATGGTGCGGGTGTAGCGGCTGGCGAAGGTGGTGGTGAGCTCGGCCAGGATGCGCTGCCGCATCGCCCCCAGCGCCTCCATGCCCGCGCGGCGCAGGAACGGCGTCAGCAGCCAGCCCGAGACGCTCCACTGGAAACCGAAGGCCAGCCGGTTGAGCGTGGTCGGTGCCATGTCGAGCGCGCCGTAGATATAGAGCTGCTTGAACTGTTCGGATCCATAGCGGCTATATTCGGTCATCTTGCGCACCGCAGCCGCTTCCATCGCCTGGAGGATGTCGCTGCCCAGCGAGCCGCCGCCGATCGCATCGAAGGCCACGGTGGCGCCGGTCTCGGCCACCGCATCGGTCAGCTTGGCGCGGAAATCCTCGTCGCGGCTGTTCACCACATGGGTGGCGCCGATGTCGCGCAGGATCGCCGCCTGTTCCTCGGAACGGACGATGTTGACCAGCGGCACCCCGTCGGCGAGGCAGATCTTCTGCAGCATCTGCCCCAGGTTCGAGGCCGCGGCGGTGTGGACGATCGCACTGTGCCCGTCGCGCCGCATCGTCTCGACGAAGCCGAGCGCGGTCAGCGGATTGACGAAGATCGCCGCGCCGTCCGCCGCCGCCGTCCCTTCGGGCAGTTCGACAACGTCGCGGGCCTTGAGCACGCGATAGTCGGCGAACATCGCGCCGCCTACCGCCGAAACGCGCTTGCCCATCAGCGCAGCGGCATCGGCCCCGGCGGCGACCACGGTACCCGCGCCTTCATTGCCCACCGGCATCGACTGGCCGAGCCGCGCCTTCATGCTGCCGAGCCGGCCCTTCGGCACTTCGAACACGAGCGCATCGCCGTCTGTACGCAGCGTATCGACCTGCGCGGGGCCGAGCAGCAGGCCGAGGTCACTCGGATTGATCGGTGCCGCCTCGATGCGGACGATCACTTCGTCCGCGGCCGGGTCGTCATAGGTCACCTGCTCCAACGACAGCCGCAGCGTGCCGTCCTCGCCCAGCGTCGAGCGCAGTTCGCGTCCGGTGAATGCCATGGATTCCTCTCCTTCGGTTTGTTCAACGCGTTTGTACGAGTTCTTCTACCAGCCGGTCGGCCGCCGTACGCACCTCGGCCCAGGTGCGGTCGAAGCCCTCCGGCCCGCCATAATAGGGATCGTCGACGGCGCGGCCTTCCCAGCCGGGTACCGCATCGAGCAGCAGCCGCAGCCGGGCGCGAGCGCCGTCGGGCGCGATCCGGCGCAGGTCGGCGAGGTTCTGCGGATCGAGCGCGAGGATATGGTCAAACCGGTCGAAATCCTCGCGCGTCACCTGGCGTGCGCGCTGGCCGGTGATGTCGATGCCGTGCTTGGCCGCGGCTGCGATCGAGCGGCGATCGGGCTGCTCGCCGGCATGCCAGCCGCCCGTCCCCGCCGAGTCGGCGATCACCGCCACACCCGCATCTTCCGCCGCCGCGCGAAACGCCGCCTCAGCCAGCGGCGAGCGGCAGATATTGCCCAAGCAGACGAACAGGAACGCCGGTTCGGCCATCGTGAAAATCATCCTTTCGTAAAACGGGTACGCTCTGCTAGCCTGACTGGCAACGGCACGCACAACGCCGAAGGAGAGGATATGGTCAGCATGCCCCCACCGCCCGACGGGGCGAAGGCGACCCCCTATGCGTGGTATGTGCTGTCGCTGCTGCTGCTCGTCTACATCCTCAACTTCATCGATCGGCAGATTGTTGCGATCCTCGCCGACGACATCAAGCGCGACCTGGGGCTGCGCGACCAGGATATCGGCTTTCTGTACGGCACCGCATTCGGGGTGTTCTACGCGCTGTTCGGCATTCCGCTGGGGCGGCTAGCGGACAATTGGCACCGGGTGCGGCTGATGACGGCGGGCCTGGCGCTCTGGTCGAGCATGACCGCGCTGTCCGGCTTCGCGCGCACCGGATTGGTGCTGGGGCTGGCGCGGATGGGGGTCGGCATCGGCGAGGCGACCGCCGGGCCCGCCGCCTATTCGCTGATCTCCGACTGGTTCCCGAAACGGCTGCGCGCCACCGCGCTCGCGCTCTATTCCTCGGGCGTCTATCTCGGCGGCGGCCTGTCGCTGTTCCTCGGCGCGCTGATCGTCCAGCGCTGGGACCAGGCCTATCCGGGCGGCGGACCGCTGGGGTTGGTCGGCTGGCAGGCGGCGTTCCTCGCGGTCGGCGTGCCGGGGCTGCTCGTCGCGGCGTGGATCGTCACGCTGCGCGAGCCGCCGCGCGGGCTTTCCGAGGGCATGGAGACCCCGCCCCACCCGGCCCCGTTTCGCGCCTTCTTCCAGGAGCTGCTGACCATCATTCCGCCCTTCACGCTGATCGGCGCCGCGCGGCTGGGTCCGGCGGCACTGGCGCGCAACCTGGCCGTGCTCGCACTGGTCGCCGGGCTGGTCGCGCTGCTCGTCCATCTCGGCGAGCCGCCCGCGCAATGGATCGCGGTGGGGATCGGCGTCTATGCGGTGTTCAGCTGGGCGACCGCGCTCAAGCGGCGCGACCCGCCGACCTATGCGCTGATCGTCGGCACGCCCGCCTTTCTGTGCGTGGTACTGGCGTACGGCCTCAACACCTTCCTCGCCTATGCGATGGCCGGGTTCGCGCCGAGCTTCCTCCGCCGCGCCTTCGATATCCCGCCCGAGCAGCTGGGGTCGCTCGGCTTCTGGATCGGTGCGCCGGTGGCGCTGGCGGGGTTCCTCGGCGTGACGATCGCCGGCCGCCTCGCCGATGCGCTGCGCGCGCGCAGCCCGGTGGGGCGGATCCACATACTGCTCTTCGCCTGCCTGGCGCCGATCCTGCCGATCATGCTGCTGTTCACCGCGCGCGACCTCAGCACCGCCTATGTGATGCTGCCGCTCGCGCAGTTCCTGATCTGTGGCGGGCTCGGTGCCGCCGCAGCGACGACGCAGGACCTGGTGCTGCCCCGCATGCGCGGCACCGCGACCGCCGCCTTCTTCATCGGCACGACGCTGATCGGCCTGGCGCTGGGCCCCTATTGCGCCGGGCGGATCGCGACGCTCACCGGCGATCTTGCGACGGGGGTGCTGGCGCTGCTCGCCAGCGTGCCCCTCGCGCTCGCTGCGATCGGAGCCGCCTATCGGCTGCTGCCGGCGGCGGAGGCGAGCAAGCTCGCCCGCGCCCGCGCCGCCGGGGAGGCCGTGTGACCGCTCAGACCGTCTGGAACACGCCGCAGGCGATGCGGCCGCCGCTGTTGCCGGCCGGATCGCTCTTGTAGTCATCCTCGCCGGCATGGACGACCAGCGCCGCGCCGTCCTGGTCCATCAGCTGCTCGAAGCTGCCGCCGGCGAGCGTGAAGCGCAGATGGCCCTGGCCCTTCTCGTCCACCTTCATGTTGGGCAGGTCGCCGGCATGCGGACCCATCGGATTCTCCTTGCCATGCTTGGTGGCGCCCGGGTTCCAGTGCCCGCCGGCACTGGCGAAATCGGGCGGCGTGCAGACGCCGGTGGTGTGGACATGCACGCCGTGCGGCCCGGGCGAGATGCCGTTCACGTCGACCAGCACGCGAATCGATCCCTCGACCTGCTCGGCCACCGCGGTGCCCACCACCTTGCCGCCCGCATCGTGCAGTTCCGCCTGGGCGCGGAAATGGCCGGCCATGTAGCGTTCGTTCTGCTGCGTCGTCGCGCAGCCGCCCAGCAGCATCCCGATCGCTGCCGCGCCTGCGCCGATTCCCCAAGCCTTCATCTTCAATCTCCCGGCGATGTCCTTGGTGCGTAATGGGCCTTCTTGCCCGCGGTTCCAAGGGCCTCGCGGGGTGGTTCGGTCCATCCGCCAGTCGCGTACGACCGATTGCTTCGGTTCGCCGCACCAGATCACACGTCCACCGCAGCTTTTACTTTTCGTTAACCTTCATTTACGACTTTGCTTCGTGGGACTGTCGCGGCAAAGCGCCTCCCGCAGGTTCACAGGGCCAAAAGTTTCACAGGGGAAGTATCATGCACCGGCTCGCCTTTGCGATGCTCGCTCTGCCCATGCTCGCCGCTTGCCAGGCGGCCACGACCAAGACGGATCTTCGCCCGATCGCGGTCGTCGAGATGCCGCCGCCGCCCCCCCTGTGGCGCACCCGCATCGCCGAGGCCGACATGCCGCGGCTGGAAAACCTGCCGGCCAGCTGGCGCCAGCTGTACGAGAATGTGCGCGCGCCGGTGCGCAAGCTGCAGGGCGCGGTGCTGGATCCCGATGCCGGCCAGCCGCACCCGGCGCTGCCCCCCGGCTCCTATCGCTGCCGCACCCTGCACCTGAAGCCCGGACCCGCCGGCCGCGCGCTGGTGCAGCCGAGCCCCGCCGGCTTCTGCTATATCTCCGCAACGAATGAGCTGAAGGACGATGCCCCGCTCGGCCTCGCCAAGCAGACCGGCACCGACATCGTCGCCGGCTATGTGTTTCCGGACGGCAAGCGCTACGTGTTCCTCGGCGCGCGCCAGGCCAAGCCCGGCGCCAACGACATCGGCTATGGCAATTCCGGCGCGCGCGACGTGGTGGGCATGGTCGAACGGTTCGGCACCTTCCGCTGGCGTCTCGCGGTACACGGCGCGGTGCCGGGCAGCGTCGACGTCTATGAGTTGACGCCCGTGCCGGCGGACGTCCAGCCCAAGGGCCGATCCTGACTGGGGCGGATCGAAACGTTTGTTCATCGGGGCGACAGGAACCGTTGCCGCAGTGCAACACCTTTGCCGCAAATGCTGCGCGGCGATGCAACCTTGGACGCAGCCCGGGCATTGTGCGCCCATCTCCGGCCGCTCCGCCTGTTGTGGCGGGCCCGGGCCGGAAGATGTGTGTTTCACCAGCGTAGAGGTTATCCCCCATGCGTAAGATCATTGCCGTCGCGGCAGCAGCTGCCGCGCTCCCCTTCGCCGTCCCCGCCTTCGCGCAGGACACCACCACCGGTTCCGGCACGATGGAGACGACCGCCGCGCAGGACAGCGGCACCCCGACCTCGCCGGACGGCTCCAAGGCCTTCGGCATCGAGCCCTATGTCGGCGTGCTCGGCGGCTGGGAGCAGTTCGACCGTCAGCCGAACGCCGGCATCCCGATCCAGCCGAACCGCTATCGCCTCGACGGCGCGATGGTCCAGGGCGTCGCCGGCGTGAACGTGCCGCTAGGCCCGGTGTTCGTCGGCGCCGAAGGTAACGTCGCCAAGGGCGTCAGCGGCGATATCGACTGGGAATATGGCGCCGCCGGCCGCTTCGGCCTGCGTGCTGGCGACAGCGGCCTGATCTACGGCAAGGTCGGCTATCAGTGGGTCAATTTCGACAAGAACGCCAACACCAACCGTGACTATCACGCGATGACCTACGGCGTCGGCGTCGAAGTCGGCCCGAAGGACATCGGCCTGGGCGGCATCACCGGCAACAGCGGCCTGCGCCTGCGCCTCGAGATGAACACGTTCAGCGATGCGAAGAGCTTCCGCCCGATGGCGGGTGTGATCGCGCACTTCTGATCGGGTCCACCGCCCTCCCTTCATGGGGAGGGCGGCATCCCCTTGATTCCCGTCAAGCCGCACCCGCCATTTTCGGCTAGGGCGCGTTGCCATGTCCGAATCGTCCCTCCCCTTCGACCGCGTCGGCGGCGAGGAATCCGTCCGCGCCATCGTCGACCGATTCTACGACCTGGTCGAGCAGGACCCCGCCTATGCGGCACTCCACGCGATGCACCAGCCGGACCTGACCGCGCTCCGCCACTCGCTCACCCGCTTCCTGGTCGCCTGGCTCGGCGGCCCGCGCGACTGGTTCGAAGCACGGCCGGGCATGTGCATCATGGGCTTCCACCGCCAGCTTGCCGTCACTGCGCAGACCGCGGCGCAATGGGCGCACGCGATGGACCGTGCGATTGCCGCCGATCCGGGCATAGAACCCGAAACCGCCCGCCAGATGAGCGAGGCGCTCCACCGCATGTGCCGCGCCATGGCGGTGCAGGCGCGCACCGCCGCCGAGGCCGCCGCTACTGCCGCCGCCGCCGGTTGATCCGCTTCGGAGCAGGTCTCCGCCGCCACCCTCATCGGATGCGCTACAAGGGGCCGCGTGATGAACGCGCGGATCACCCCCGTCGATACGCCGCTGGAAGTCGCCTGTGAACATTGCGGCCGCCTGGGGGTGACCCGCGAGGCGTGGGCGGAATGGAGCGTGGCCGAGCAGGCATGGGTGCTCAGCCACCTGTTCGATTTCGCCTTCTGCCACCACTGCCATCGGCCGACGCGGCCGGTCGAACGACCGGTCAGCGACACGGACCCGGCGGCGAAGGGAGCGGTTTGAAACGGGCGGCGCGGGTTAACCCCCTCTCGTGCTACCCGCAGCGCGCAAGCGCGGGGGACGGGTCTGCCGGGCGTTGAACCCCGGCAGGCCCGCAACTCCGGGGGTGGGGCAAGCGGCACAACGGGCGCTGCGGCGGGCCTGCGCTGGGCGCTGCCCGGCACCGACACCGCCGCCCCCGCCGCCGCCCCGCAGCAGCAGCAGCCGGGCCCATTGGCGGCGAACGCACGGCGCTGCGGTAAGGCTTGCGCCTCGCTGCTGGGCACCGGGCGCGCGCGCCCCTGCATCCGACCGCTGCCCGCCACCGCACGGGGTCAATCGGCCGAGATCGGCTGCTCGCCATCTGCCCCGGGCGGTTCGAGCTGCTGCATCGGACGCCCGCCGGCGCCTGATGCCTGCGTGTTTCGAAAGCCACCGCGGAAAGTCTCGACGAGGTGATCGACGAAGCTTCGCACTTTCAGGGGAAGGTAGCGCGTCGCGGGATACACGGCCTGGATCGCGAGATCGGCGGTCTCGCCTTCGGGCATGAGCGCGACGAGCCTGCCGGCTGCAAGATCGTCGTCGAACACGAAGCTGGGGCCATAGGCGATCCCCAGGCCGTCCCGTGCGGCGGCGAGCAGCATCTTCATGTTGTTCGCCCGCAGCCGAACGGGCCCGTCGATCCCCTGTCGCCCACCGTCCGCGATACCGATGCTCCAGTCGCCCGGCGACACTGCATCGCTGAACACCAAACGCGGCGCCTCGCGCAACGCCTCGATCGTCTGGAGAAGGCCGTGCCGCCCGATGAAGTCCGGGGCAGCACAGAACAGCATCTTGCAGGACGCGAGACGCCGCGCGACGAGATCGGAGTCGCGGAGCTGGCCGATCCGGATTGCAACGTCGATCCCCTGCGCCGGCAGGTCGACATAGCGATCGTCCAGCAGCACCTCGACCGAGACCTCGGGATGGCGCGCCATGAAGCGGCCGATC
Organism: Sphingomonas sp. ABOLE; assembly: GCF_003950455.1. Lineage (NCBI taxonomy): Bacteria > Pseudomonadati > Pseudomonadota > Alphaproteobacteria > Sphingomonadales > Sphingomonadaceae > Sphingomonas > Sphingomonas sp. ABOLE. The sequence continues at coordinate 247,487 of NZ_QQWY01000001.1, read as the reverse complement.
GCGCCGCTCAGGTGCATCTCGCCAAAGGTGAAGGGCGCAGCGACGCGCAGCACGCCGCGGACCGTTTCGCGCGCATCCGCGGCTTCCCGCCGCGCATCCGCATAGTCTTCCAATATCCGCTTGCTGCGGAGGTAATAGGCGCGTCCGGCCTCCGTCAGCACCAGGCTGCGCGTCGTTCGCTGCATGAGCCGCACGCCGAGATCGGCTTCGATCGCCGCGACATGCTTTCCCGCCATCGAGGCGGAAAGACCGAGCCGCCGCGCGGCGGCGATCAGACTGCCGTCGTCGGCCGCGGCGACGAAGACGGCCATGCTGGTGAAGCGATCCATGCGACGGCAATTATATCCAATGGTTATCAGATGATGATAACAATCCGCCGATTATATACCAGTCCCACGCGTCCTACATCCCGCCCGACGGCAGACAGCCGCCGCAACATCGGGAAGGCACAAGCATGAAGGTCGCGTCCAACGGCATCCGGATCAACGTCGAGGACCAGGGGAGTGGCGCGCCGGCGCTGGTCTTCCTCCACTATTGGGGTGGTTCGGCACGGACATGGCGGCACGTCACGGCGCGGCTTGCGGCGCGCTTTCGCACGATCGCGACAGACCATCGCGGGTGGGGAGATTCCGATGCGCCGCCGAGCGGCTATGCGCTGGCGGATCTCGCGGCCGACGCGCTGGGCGTGATCGATGCGCTGGGCCTGGAACGCTATGTGCTCGTCGGGCACTCGATGGGTGGGAAAGTGGCGCAGTGGATCGCCGCGCAGCGCCCGCACGGGTTGCTCGGCCTCGTCCTGGTCGCGCCGGCACCGCCGACGCCGATCGCGCTGCCCGATCTCGCCCGCGAGATGATGGCCGGCGCCTATGATTCGGAGAGCGCTGTGGCAGAAACGATCGATCGGGTGCTCGCCGGCAACCCGCTGGATCCGCGCGACCGCGCGCAGGTGATCGCGGACAGCCTCCGCGCCGCGCCGCAGGCGAAGAAGGCCTGGCCCAGTGCGACGAGCCTGGAGGACATCACGGCCATGGTGGGACGGATCGACGTGCCGACGCTGGTCCTCGCCGGCGAGCGCGATCGCATCGACACCCCTGCGGCGCTGACGGCCGAACTGCTGCCGCGCATTCCGCACGCCTCGTTCTACATCCTGCCGGACACCGGTCACCTGTCGCCGCTGGAGGCACCGGCTGTCGTCGCCCGACACATCACGGACTTTGCCGCGCCGCTGGTTTGAACACCGGGATGCGGGCCGCCGGACGGCCGTGAGTCCCAGCTCGCCCATCCGCGTCACACGCGCCCGGCGGCGTCCTGCCGCCGCGCGCACAGCGTTCCCGCCGCGCCGCGCAACGCCTCTCCCCCTGGCCCCAAGCTTCGTGTAGGCCCGCCGGCGATGTTTCGCCGTCCGCTGCTCGCCTCGCTCCTTCTCGGCATCGCCTCCGCCACCGGTTTCGCGCCGCTGGGCTGGTGGCCGCTTACCCTGCTCTGCTTCGCCGGGCTGTTCGCGCTGGTCCATGCCGCGCCCACGCTGCGCAGCGCGCTGCTCCGCGGCTGGCTGTTCGGGCTCGGCCATTTCACGCTGGGCGACAACTGGATCCAGCACGCCTTCGATTTCCAGGACAAGATGCCGCCTGCGCTCGGCTATGTCGCCGTCGTGCTGCTGGCGCTGTACCTCGCCGTATATCCGGCGCTGGCGATGGGCGCGGCCTGGGCGTTCGCGCGCAAGGTGAAGCCCCGCTCGGGCTGGGTCGAGCCGGACCTCGGCTATGTCCTCGCCGGCGCTGCCGCCTGGATCGTCACCGAATGGCTGCGCGGGGTGGCGTTCACCGGCTATCCGTGGAACCCGCTGGCCGTGGTCTGGGTGCCGGTGCCGGGGGTGCGCAACCTCGCGACGCTGATCGGCACCTACGCGCTGTCGGGCGTGACGGTCGCGGTCGCCGGCAGCCTCTACCTCGCCTTCCAGCGCCAGTACCGCCCGCTGCTCGTCGCCGCCGTGGCGCTGCTCGCACTGAACCTCGCCTGGTCGGATCGCTGCGACCGGATCCGCTGCATCAGCACCGCCAGCGGCAAGGAGGTGGTAATCGTCCAGCCGAATATCGGCCAGGACGCGGTCAGCCGCCCCGACTATGCCGAGTATCTGCTCAACCGGATGATCGCGCTCAGCGGCAAGCCCGGCGCGCTGCCGCGCCTCGTCGTCTGGCCGGAAGGCATGGTCGATTACTTCGTCGAGGACGGCTATCCGGTGCAATGGTACCGCCAGGACCCGCGCCTGGTCCGCGCCCGCATCGGCGCGGTGCTCGGTCCCTGGGACCAAGCGCTGATCGGCGGCAACGCGCTCGAGTTCGGCCGCGACAACCAGCTGCAGGGCGCGGGCAACTCGGTCTGGGCGCTGGGGCCCGACGGCATGCTCGGCGGCCGCTACGACAAGGCGCATCTGGTGCCCTATGGCGAATATCTGCCGATGCGCACCCTGCTCGCCCCGCTCGGCCTCGCCCGGCTGGTGATGGGTGATGTCGACTTCCTGCCCGGCCCCGGCCCACGCGCGATTGCCGTGCCCGGCTTCGGCAATGCCGGCATCCAGATCTGCTACGAGATCATCTTCTCGGGACAGGTCGTGGACGAGGCGCATCGCCCCGACTTCCTGTTCAATCCCTCCAACGACGCCTGGTTCGGCAGCTGGGGCCCGCCGCAGCATCTGGCACAGGCCCGGCTGCGCGCGATCGAGGAAGGCCTGCCGATCCTTCGCTCCACCCCCACCGGCATCTCGGCGCTGATCGATGGCCATGGCCGGTTGCTCGGCACGATCCCACCGAACCAGGCGGGCGCGATCCGCCTGCCGCTCCCCCGCTCGCTGCCGCCGACGCTGTTCTCGCGGACCGGCAACTGGATGGTGCTGCTGGTCGCGGCGCTTACGGGGTTGTTCGCGATTGCATATCGGCGCTTCGCCCGCTAGGGAGCACATATAAGGAAAGCTTTATATGGGCATGGCAACGGCCCGGCGCTCCTTCCCAACCTGAGGAATTTACATGCGTTCCAACTATCTCTTCACGTCCGAGTCCGTTTCCGAAGGCCATCCCGACAAGGTTGCCGACCAGATTTCCGACTCGATCGTCGACCTGTTCCTGTCGAAGGATCCCGAAGCGCGTATCGCCTGCGAGACGCTGACCACCACCCAGCTCGTGGTGCTTGCCGGCGAAATCCGCTGCAAGGGCGTCTACGAGAACGGCGAATGGGCCCCGGGCGCGCAGGAAGAGATCGAGAAGACCGTCCGCGAGACGGTGAAGCGCATCGGCTATGAGCAGTCGGGCTTCCACTGGCAGACCTTCCGCTTCGAGAACAACCTGCACGGCCAGTCGGCGCACATCGCGCAGGGCGTGGACGCGAGCGGCAACAAGGACGAAGGCGCCGGCGACCAGGGCATCATGTTCGGTTTCGCCTGCGACGAGACCCCGGACCTGATGCCGGCGACGCTCGACTACAGCCACAAGATCCTCGAGCGCATGGCCGCCGACCGCCACTCGGGCGCGGCGCCGTTCCTCGAGCCGGACGCCAAGAGCCAGGTCACGCTGCGCTTCGAGAACGGCAAGCCGGTCGCCGCGACCGCCATCGTCGTCTCGACCCAGCACGCCCCGGGCTATGACCAGGGCGAGAAGGAAGCCGAGCTCCACGCCTATGTGAAGAAGGTCGTTGCCGACCTGCTTCCGGCCGAGCTGCTCTCGGACGCGACCGAGTATCACATCAACCCGACCGGCTCGTTCGAAATCGGCGGCCCGGACGGTGACGCCGGCCTGACCGGCCGCAAGATCATCGTCGACACCTATGGCGGCGCTTCGCCGCACGGCGGCGGCGCGTTCAGCGGCAAGGATCCGACCAAGGTCGACCGTTCGGCGGCGTACATCACCCGCTATCTCGCGAAGAACATCGTCGCGGCCGGCCTCGCCCGTCGCTGCACGATCCAGCTCGCCTACGCCATCGGCGTGTCGAAGCCGCTGTCGCTCTATGTCGACACCCACGGCACCGGCACCGTCGGCGACGACAAGATCGAGCAGGCGATCCAGGGCATCGAGAAGCTGGGCGGCCTCACCCCGCGCGGCATCCGCACCCACCTGGGCCTCAACAAGCCGATCTACCAGCCGACCGCTGCCTATGGTCACTTCGGCCGCAAGCCCGAGGGCGACTTCTTCCCCTGGGAGCGCACCGACCTGGTCGAGGACCTGAAGGCCGCACTCGCCGCCTGATCGGGCTTTCTGATCCGAAGATGAAAAGAGCCCCGCCGGCACCCGCCGCGCGGGGCTTTTTCATGCCCTCCCATCCCCTTGTTTCGCCTGCGACCTATAAGGCCTTGTGGGGCCCGTCATGGTTAACACGGGCAACGGAGGGAGTAGCAATGGTTCTCGACACGGAGGACTGGCAGGCCGCGCCGGCACCAGGCCTGCATCTCGCATTTCGACCGGTACATGATGTCATCACCGCCCGCGTTTTCGCCTATGAGGCGGTGCTACGCGGCCCCGACGGCGAGGAAGGCGACGACATCCTCGCCCGGATCCCCGCCGACCGCCATGCCGAGCTCGACCGCCGCGTCGCCGCCGGCGCGGTCACCAGGGCGATGGAGATGGGTCTCGGCACCACCACCGCCCGCCTGCTGATCCCGATCCATGCGCCCAACGCCGCCCCGGCGGGCGCCGCGCTGACCGCCGCCACCCTGGCCGGGCAGCGCACCGGCCTGATCCCCGAGCGGATGATCTTCGGCATCCACGGCTTTGCCGACGTGCCCGGCCAGCAGCTCGCCGACCTGGTCGACGGCCATGCCCGCGCGGGCGCGCTCACCGCCTTCCTCGGTCTCGGGCACGACCCGATCGGCTTCAGCCCCTGCGTGCGCTACCGCCCGGCGATGGTGCGGCTCGATCCCGATCTGGTCAACGGCATCGACGCCAGCTGGTCGCGCCGGCTGATGCTGGAGGAGCTGGCGCCGCGCCTGCGCGAACAGGGCATCCGCGTGATCGCCGACGGCGTGTCGCACGAGGGCGTGCTACGCCGGCTGCGCAGCTTCGGCATCTTCCACCTCCAGGGCGATCTGGTCGCGCCGCCGATGCCCGGCATGCTCCCGCCCACCCGGATCGAACGCCCGGCTGCAGCCGCCTGATATGGTGTTAGCCCGAGCGTCACCATCAACGCTCGGGTAATCACTTCCGCCTACCATTCGAGCCAAGGGGATCCAGCTTGGAGATGCCCCATGCTCGACCAAATCGCCCCCGCTCCGCTTCAGGAAGCGCTTCGCCGGGACTGGTTCGCGATGGCGTTCCAGCCGGTCGTCAACACCTCAACCCTGATCGTCACGGCCTATGAGGCGACGTTCCGCGGCCCGGACGGCGAAAGCCCTGCCGCGTTCGTCGAGACGCTGGCCGAGGACAAGCGTCCCACCTTCGACCTGCGCTGCCGCGTCGCGGCGATCGAACAGGCGATGGCGCTCGGCATCACCGAGCGCCATACCCGCCTCGCGATCAAGGTGATGCCGCGCTACATCACCGATCCGGTCGCCGATGCCGATCGCATGCTGCGCATCGTCCGCCGCCTCGGCTTCCCGGCGCGCGAGCTGGTGTTCGAGTTCAGCGACCGCGACGATCTCGAAAGCGACAAGATGCTCGGGCTGATGAAGGCCTATCGCAAGCTCGGCTTCCTCATCGCCTTCGACGATTTCGGCGCGGGCGACATGGGGCTCGACCTGCTCTCCGCCTTCACCCCCGATACGCTCAAGCTCGCCCCCGAACTGGTGCACAGCCTGTGCAGCAGCTGGGCCAAGCGAATCGTCGTCGAGCGCGTCGCGGAGATCGCGAAGAAGAGCCGCATCCGGCTGATCGCCGAAGGCGTCTCGACTCGCGCCGAGCATGATCGGCTGCGGTCGCTGGAGGTGACGCTGATGCAGGGCGACCTGATCGCACCGGCCCAGGTGGGCGCGTTGCCCGCCCCTGCATTGCGGCTCAACGCGGCGGCATGAGGCCCGAATCGGGGAATCGTTTGCAACTGCCGAAAGCAAGCACCGTAGATTCCCCAACCGGTTGAATCCGCTGCGGCGACGCACGGAATGGGAGGGTCGGGTCGAATTGGGTACCCAACATTCAGGTTCACAAGAATCGCGTTGAGGAGCACACCCCATGGCAACCACGATGGATCTTCGGATCGACCTGCAGCCGATCACGGCGCAAGGCAGCACCGAACCCTTCGCCTGGCATGCCGGCATCCAGGCACGCGCCCAGGCCTTCCACACCGTCGATGCGATCCTGCTGCGTGAGGACCGGGCCGAACTGGAAGGCATCCGCCTCGATCGCGCGCTCGCCGCCGCTGCCGCGGCCGGGCTGGCCGATGCCGGCACGCTGCTGGCAGTGCCGGTCCAGGTCCGCGCCGGTGCGCCGGATCGCCTGCTCGGCCACCTGTTCCGCGCCGCGCTGCGCCACCGCTTCCCACTCGACCAGATCGTCGTCGAGATCAGCGCCGACGAATCGACCGATCGCGATGCCGCCGCCGCGATGATCCACGCCTGCACCGATCGCGGCATGATGATCGGCCTGAGCGACTTCGCCGCCGGCCCGCTGGCGCTGGGCCTGCTCGCCCATTGCTCGCCGCGGCTGATCCGCCTCGCCCCGGCGCTGGTCCACCATCTCGAGGCCGCCCCGGCGCGCGCGCGCCTGGTCGAAGGCGTGCTGCGCCTCGCCCGCGGCATGGGCGTCACCGTGATCGCACCGGTTCCCACCGAGGAAGCCGGGCAGCGCGCCGCCGCCGCCGCCGGGCTCCGCCACTTCCAGGGCACACCGAATAGCGCGCCGCACGTCCGCCGCTATACCCGCCCGGTCCGCCGCTGGGGTGCGCCGATCGCCGCGACCCGCCTCGCCGCCTGAACGCCCCGGATTTGCCAGCACGCGGCGGCGCGACTATGCGCTGCGCCCCATGGCCGATCCCATCACTCTTCGCCGTCTTTACGGCCGCCGCCAGGGCCACAAGCTCCGCCAGGGCCAGTCCGCGCTCGTCGAGGAACTGCTGCCCCAGGTGAGCGTGCCCGATGCCGGCCCGCTCGATGCGCGGACCCTGTTCGGCGACGATCGCCCGCTCGAATTCGAGATCGGCTTCGGCGGCGGCGAGCATCTCGCCGGCCAGGCGACGATGCGCCCCGATCACGGCTTCATCGGCTGCGAGCCCTTCCTCAACGGCGTGGTGGGCGCGCTCAACCATATCCGCGACGGCGAACTCGCCAATGTGCGCCTGCACATGGGCGACGCGCTCGAGGTGATGGAGCGGCTGCCCGACGCGAGCCTGTCGCGCGTCTACCTGCTCCACCCCGATCCCTGGCCCAAGGCGCGCCACGCCAAGCGCCGCATGGTCAACCACGGCCCGCTCGACCTGATCGCGGCCAAGCTCAAGCCCGGCAGCGAATTCCGCCTCGGCACCGACGATCCCACCTATTGCCGCTGGGCGATGATGGTGCTGGGCCAGCGCAAGGACTTCGTCTGGCAGGCGCAGACCGCGCAGGACTTCCTCACCCGCCCCGCCGACTGGCCCGAGACCCGCTACGAGCGCAAGGCGCGCCGCCAAGGACACGAGGTCTGGTATTTCCGCTATGTCCGGGTCTGAGCCCGGCCACCGCATCGAACGCGTCGAGACGGTCTATCAGGGGTGGGGCCGGCTGCTGCTGGCGACGCTGCGCACCCCCGACGGCAGCGTCATCACCCGCCAGATCGAGGACCATGGCGATGCCGTCGCGGTGCTCCCCTATGATGCGACCCGCGGTACCGTGCTGCTGGTCCGCCAGTCGCGCCCGCCGCTGATCTTCCGGGGCGAGCCCGAGTCAGTCTACGAGGCGCTCGCCGGGCGGATCGATCCGGGCGAGGCCGCCGACACCACCGCCCGCCGCGAGGCGATGGAGGAATGCGGCGTCGCCCTCGGCGCGATCGACCTGGTCGGCCATTTCTTCGCGATGCCGGCGGTCTCGACCGAGCGGCTGAGCCTCTATCTCGCGCCCTACAGCCTTGCCGATCGCACCAGCGCGGGCGGCGGGCTTGCCCACGACCATGAGGATATCGAGGTGATCGAAATGCGGCTCGATGATCTTTGGGAGAAGGGCATGGCGGCGCTGGCGGACATGAAGACCGCGATTTTGGTTCTTGCCCTGCGTGAGCGCCTCGACGCTCAGGCCTGGCCGCCCGCCGCCTGACCGCTGCGGCGCCAGGCCCCGCGCAGCAGCCGCGCGGCAAGCGCCTCCAGCCCCGGCCGCACGAAGATCCAGTCGCGGATCGCCGGGCCGGCGGTGGCGCCCATGGTCTGCTTGTAGCCGCTGTCGCCCGCGCCCCAATCGACCAGCCTCACCCCGCGCTCGCGGGCGCGCAGCAGGTTGCGATACTGGAGCAGCTTGCCCGGCGAATGCTTCGCCACCGCCGGATCATAGCTGTTGGCGATGGCATAGCAGCGCGCGCCGGTGACGAGATCGAACGAGAAGGCCATCGGCCGCCCGTCGATCCGCAGCATCGCGGCGGAGAGCATGTCCGCCAGCACCGGATCGTGCAGCGCCGCCTTCCAGAAGGCGCCGTGCCCCTCGGCGGTGAACTTGGCATCGCGCCCCTCGGTACGCTCGGCGATCCAGCTGTGCCGTTCGATCTCGGCGAGCGTGTCGATATCGGGCGGGCCCCATTCCCAAGCGAGCGTGCCCGTGCTTGCCAGATGCTTCTCCAGATGCCGGTTCTTGCGAAGCGTCGATCCGCGCGGCCAGTCTTCTGATGCGATATCGAGCAGGAAGCTGTCCGCCACGTGCCGGTCGAGCAGCGTCCAGCCGGCCGCGAGCGCACGCGCCTTGAGCCAGTCGAGCGCCAGATCGCAGTCATAGACCGGCCCGATCCGCAGCGCCCGCACGCGTCGCGCCAGCGCGCCGAGCAGCGCATCCGCCGCCGCCGCGCTTGCGCCTTCCACCACGGGGAAGCTGCGGAACGGCCAGTAGCAGCCGGGAATCTCCGCCAGCCCCAGCCAGCCCGGCCCCTTGGCGACCAAGGGCAGCGCCGCCACCGGCACGCCCGCCTCCTCCACCCCCAGCGTTCGCGCCGTCCCGCCATAGGCCTGCAGCGCCGCGGCGTACCAGGCGCGGCGGAGGAAGCGGTGCCCCTCGGCCGCACGCATGGCGGCGTCGTCCAGCGCATCGGCAAGGCCGGCTTCGAAGCGGACGACGGGAGCCATGCATCCACTCTACCCCCTCACCCGTTACCATCCGGTGCAGCCCCTGCTTGCGCCGCACGCACCACCCCTTGCATAAGGAGCATGCATGGAAGGTCCCTATCTCTCCACCGTCTCGGATACGATCCAGGCCGCGATCGCGCCGGTGTTCCTGCTCGCCGGCATCGGCGCGTTCCTGAACACCATGGTCGGCCGGCTCGCCCGCATCGTCGATCGCGCGCGGGTAATCGAGGAGCTGCATCCGCGCTCCAGCGGCCCCGAGCATGACCGCCATGTCTGGGAACTCCGCATCATCGATCGCCGCATCTCGGTGATCAACAACGCGATCTTCCTGTGCACCGCCAGCGCGCTCGCCATCTGCCTGGTCGTCGCGCTGATGTTCGTCTCGCGCCTGGCGAATTTGCATGTCGGCATCTGGGTAGCCGTCGCCTTCATCATTTCGATGCTGCTGCTGATCGCGGGGCTGCTCTATTTCCTCGTCGAGGTGCGGATGTCGCTCAAGGCGATCCATGTCCGCGAGGAACTGCTCGAACTTGATTCCTAGACCATTGCCCTGAAGCCCCTGCCTGACTAACACCCCGCTTCCATTCCACGGTCGGGCAGGCAATGGCGGACGCACCTCTTATCGGCATCATCATGGGCAGCACCTCCGATTGGGAGACGATGCGCCACGCGGCCGACATTCTCACCGAACTGGGCGTGCCGCACGAGACCAAGGTCGTCTCCGCGCATCGTACCCCGCAGCGGCTCTATGACTATGCCACCGGCGCGGCCGACCGCGGCCTCAAGGTGATCATCGCCGGCGCCGGCGGCGCGGCGCACCTGCCCGGCATGGCGGCAGCGATGACGCATTTGCCGGTGCTCGGCGTGCCGGTGGAATCCAAGACGATGAAGGGGCTCGATAGCCTCTATTCGATCGTCCAGATGCCCGGCGGCATTCCCGTCGGCACGCTGGCGATCGGCAAGGCCGGCGCCAAGAACGCCGCCTTGCTCGGTGCCGCGATCCTCGCCACCTCGGACGAAGCGCTCACCGAGAAGCTGATCGCCTGGCGCACCGCGCAGACCGACAGCGTCGCGGAGGAACCGGCATGAGCGGCGCGCTTCCCCCCGGCTCGACCATCGGCATCCTCGGCGGCGGTCAGCTCGGCCGGATGATCGCGGTTGCGGCCGCCCAGCTCGGCTACCGCACGCACGTCCTCGCCCCCGACGAGGAAAGCATCGCCGCGCAGACCGCCTCCAGCTTCACCCGCGCCGATTATCACAGCCATATCGTGCTCGACGAACTGGCGTCCCACGCCGACGTGATCACCTACGAGTTCGAGAATGTCGCGCTCGCCCCCGTCGCGCACTTGGCGAGCAAGGTGCCCGTCCGCCCCGGCGCCCGGAGCCTGGAGATCGCGCAGGACCGCGCCAACGAAAAGGCGTTTGTCGCCGAGCTCGGCGGCCGCACCGCGCCCTGGGCGCTGGTCACCACCCGCGACGAGCTGCACGCCGCGATCGCCAGGATCGGCGCGCCGTCGATCCTGAAGACGCTGCGGCTCGGCTATGACGGCAAGGGCCAGGTGCGCCTGCACGACGCCTCCGAGGCCGAGGCGGCCTGGGCGGCGATCGGCGAGCGGCCGGCGATCCTCGAAGGCTTCGTCACCTTCAGCCACGAATTCTCGATCATCACCGTGCGCGGGCTCGACGGCACGCTCGCCAGCTATCCGCCGCCCTGGAACGAGCACAAGGACGGCATCCTCGCCCGCTCCACCCTGCCCGCCCCCGCCGAGATCGCCCGCCACTGGACCGAGGCGGCAGCGCTCTCCGGCCGCGTCGCCGAGGCGCTGGGCCATATCGGCGTGCTGACCTGCGAGTTCTTCGCCACGGAGGACGGCCCGGTGTTCAACGAGATGGCGCCGCGCGTCCACAATAGCGGCCACTGGACGATCGAGGGTGCCGAGACCTCGCAGTTCGAGAACCATGTTCGCGCGATCTGCGGCCTCCCGCTCGGCTCGACCGCGCTTGCGGGCACGCATGTGGAAATGGAAAACCTGATCGGCGACGAGGCGAACCGCTGGCCCGAGCTGCTCGCCGAGCCGGGCACGCACCTTCACCTCTATGGCAAGGGCCAGGCCCGGCCGGGGCGCAAGATGGGGCATGTCACGCGGGTGAAGCGGGGCTAACCCTCCCTCACCCGCGCGCGGGGCGGGTCAATTGCCCTCGGAATCGACGACGAACACCTCGGGCTTGCCCCGCGACAGGGGATCCCAGCCGGCCGACAGCGCGGAGCGAACGCAACGCGTGATCGTCGCATCGTCCAGCTGGAGACGGCCGCGCGGCAGTCCCTTGAGCAACCGCTTGGGCGCCGGGAACTCCATCCACGCCTCGCGCTTGGCATCGCGCTGGGCGACCGCGATGGTCATCCCCTTCCAGCCCTCGTCGTCGGACAGATGGGGCTCGCGCTGCAGACGCCAATCATAGGTCACGCCATCCAGATCGATGGCACCGCTGGTGCTCAGGGATTTCGACATCGGAAGCCCCTAGCACGGGAACCGCGCCGACGCACGGGCGCAGGTCCGTCGCGCTACTGCACCAGCCCCGCCACGATCGGCAGCGCCGAGGCGAAGATCGTCGGCAGGCCGTTGTGGATGTAGATCCACTTCGCATAGTCCAGGAAGACGTCGGTGCGATAGGCGGTCACGTCGTTGCCGAAGGTGAACATTGCATAGTCGGTGCCGAGCCGCTCGGTCAGCGCACTGCTCTCGGCGGGATCCATGCACTGGATCTCGAAGTGAATCACCGCCGGACGGCAGCCATGGTCGAGCACGTCGTCGATGATCGCCTTGTCCATGCCTTCGGCGTCGATCACCAGGATCTCCGGCATGCGGCCTTCCACCTGCGCGGCCAGCGCGTCGAAGCCGGTCACCGGCACGGTGACGCGTTCGATGCAGCTCTGGATGCGGCGCGTCGTCTCCGCATCGATGGTGAGGCCGCCGATCGCATTCTTGTCGTCATAGACGGACGAAATGCCGAGCACCCAGCGCGGCAGGCCCGCCGCTGCCGCCTTGTCCGGGTTGATCGCGTTGAGGACCAGCGGCTTTCCGTCGGCGCTATAGGCCTGCTGCAGCAGCACGGCGTTGCGGTTGTTGGCATAGCCGCGTTCGAGCATGCCGAACATGTACGGGTTGGGCTCGAGCAGCAGCGCGGGCGGATCGTAATTGACCATCGCCGAGCGCAGCGGATCGACGAGGACGCCGTCCGCCGCGCCGATCTGCCACACCATGCGATCGCGGTCCTGGTCGAGCAGCCAGTGGACGATCTTGTCGAATGCGAAGGCCGGGCGGTCCGCCGGCGCCACCGTCAGGCTGCCGCCGAGAAACTGCGCCGCCTCGGCGGCCATGGCGCGCGAATCGGCCATGACCTTGAGCACGACCTGGAGATTCGCGGCCCATTCGTCGTCGAAGCCTTCCAGGATGCCGGCCGCGTCCACCAGGTCGCCCCTGGCGAGCAGGTCGAGCGCCTTGCCCTTCTTCTGCTCGGGCGGCAGCCAGGCACCGCCCCACACATGGATGCCCAGCGTCTCGCCGAGGTCCTTGCGGCGGATCGAGGACAAGGGGGCATCGTACAGATAGGGGTAGAAGCTTGCCGGCGGCAGCCGCCGATGCGCGTGCTTCGCCAGATAGCTGCCGAACAGCCAGGGGCCGGTCGTGACGTTCGGGCGCGATTCATCGGGCTCGGCGGCGAGGATATGGTCGATCAGGTCGCGGAAGATCGGATGCCCCGCCGGCGCGCCGATGAAGCCGATCGAGCAATATTCGGTGGCATCGGTCTCGTTGCAGACGGTGAGTTCGCGGCACAGCGCCGCCGGTTCGAAATGCGCATAGGGCATGATGTCGCAATCGAGATAGATGCCGCCATGCGTGTAGAGGATCTCGTAGCGCGCGAGATCGGCGCGCGAGACATGGCTGGCGAAACGATCGAGCGCCGGCCGCGACAGCGTCAGCTCGTCGAGATCGCGGTCGGTCCAGGTGCGGAATGCGCAGTCGGGGAACTGGCGCTGCCAGGCTTGCCAATAGGCTTCGTAGGAGTCCGGAATCGGCCGCGTGCCGAACCAGATCCGGTGGAAGACAGTGGGCGCGTTCGGCGCGCCGCCCAGAGCGGGAACGGGGTTCGGGCGCACCGCGGCTGCCGGGACCGGCTTGCGGTCGACCGGGGCTGCGACCGGGGCCGGCTCCGGGGCTTGCCCGGTCACCACCTGCTGGTGCAGCTGGTCATAGATGTCCAGCGTGCTGCCCCATAGCTGCTCGGCATAGACCGGCCCGGGGCCCTCATATTTCACGCCGGAGAAATGCTCGGGGATGAAATAGTGGCTCGGGTAGATGCGCAAGCCGTGATAGCGATATTCGCGATAAGAGTCGGTGAGACGCTTCGGGCCGACGCTTTCCCACGCCATCCGGTCGACCACCGTCGGCTCCTGATAGATGTCGCCGATGATCTGCGCGACGAACGGGTTCTTCGGCTGCGCGGCGAAATAGCCCGCGGCGATCAGCCCGGGCCGCGTCATTTCGTTTTCCCAGCAGGCGAAGGCCTCGCAGTCGAGCAGATGGTCGTCGAGCGGGCGTACGCACACGCTGTCGGCATCGACGACGAAGCCGCCATGCTCGTACACGATTTCCCACCGCATCATGTCGGCGACGCCGTTCAGCTCGCGCTCGGACATCTCGCTCATGTGGCGGCCGTTGATCCAGCCGCGCTGCTGCAGCGACTCATTGCCCCAGATCCTGATCTCCCAGCCGGGATTGCGGGTGCGCCAGGTGTCGATGCAATTGTCCGGCCGCTTGGTTTCGTCCCCCACCCAGATGAAATGCAGAATCTTGGGTATCATGCAGCAGTCCTTCGATCCGATGGCCGTCGCGCGCGCAGCGTGTCCGTCCCCAATTCCCAGCGGCACGGGCGCGCGGAGGCCGTGGCCGCGCACGTCCGGAAGCATGGAGTAGCTGTAGGTCTTATAGACGCGGGGCACCGCCAGGGTCGGCCCGGATGAAGACTTGATTCAGCATAGTCACTAACCGCGCGCCGCTCGGACCGCGACTGCGGCGCCTCAGCGCTTTCCCGGATCCACCCGGTCCGCCAGCCGCGCGACTGCGGCGGCGTGGATGCCCTGCGTCGTCGCCAGCACGCCGTACGCCTCACCCGCGGGGGTGTTGAAGCCCAGCGCCTGGCCCAGTGCATCGGTGACCGCCGCACCCGCCTCGCGGGCGAGCAGCACCGCGGCGGCGATGTCCCATTCATGCCCCCAGCGCAGCGTCGCGACGAGGTCGGCCTCGCCCGCCGCGACCATCGCGATGCGCAGCGCGATCGAATTGGGCTTGGGCACCGCCACCAGGTCGCGGTCGACCCTGGGGAGCTGGTCCGCCGGCACCCGCGCGCCGGGGAGCTCCGCGCGTTCGGCGGCCCGCAAGGCCATGCCGTTGCGCCATGCCCCCGCTCCGGCCCGCGCCGTCCACACCTCGCCGCGCGCCGGTGCGTCGAGCACGCCGATCACCGGCTGGCCGTTCTCCACCAGCGCGATCGAGACCGCCCAGCCCGGCCGCCCGCGCAGATAATCGCGGGTGCCGTCGATCGGGTCGACCACCCAGAGCCGCGACAATGCCAGCCGGTCGGCATTGTCCACCGTCTCCTCCGAGAGCCAGCCGGCCTCGGGCAGCAGCGCCCCCAGCCGCGCGCGGAGCAGCGCGTCGACCTCCAGGTCCACCGCGCAGACCGGGTTGCCCGGCGCCTTTTCCCAGCGCGCGAAATCGCTCTGCCAGCGCGCCATCGCGTGCCGGCCCGCCTCGGCGGCGATCGCCGCGACCTCGGCGGCAAGCTCAGGCACCGGCGATTGTCATCCCGTCGATCCGGACCGTCGGCGCGTTGATGCCGTAGCGGAACTCGAGGTCGTTGGCAGGCGTCAGCGCCAGGAACATGTCCTTGAGGTTGCTCGCGATCGTCACTTCGGAAACGGGGACGGTGAGCTCGCCCTTCTCGATCAGGAAGCCCGCCGCGCCGCGGCTGTAATCGCCGGTCACGCCGTTGACGCCCTGGCCGATCAGCTCGAACACATAGAGGCCATGCTCGATTTCGCCGATCAGCGTCTCGGCGGGCACATGGCCCGCTTCCATATAGAGATTGCTCGGCGACACGCCGGGCGCGCCGCCGCCGCCGCGCGTGGCATGGCCGGTCGGCTCGAGCCCGAGCTGGCGGGCAGCGGCGCTCTCCAGCAGCCAGGTCTCGAGCAGCCCCTCGCGGACGATCTGCATCCGGCTGACCGGCAGCCCCTCGCCGTCGAAGGCACGCGAGCGCATCCCGCGCGGGCGGTGCGGATCGTCCCAGATCGTCACGCCGGGGGCGAAGATCTGGGTGCCCAGTGCATCGAGCAGGAAGCTGGTCTTGCGGGTGATGGCGGCGCCCGAGATCGCGCCCATGAGATGGCCGAGCAGCCCCGAGGAGACGCGACGATCGAACACCACCGGCATCGCGCCGCTGGCGATCTTGCGCGGGTTCAGCCGCGCCACCGCGCGCTCGCCGGCCAGCCGCCCGATCGCCTCGGGCGAGTCGAGCATCGCCGCATGACGGGCCGAGTGGTGCGCATGGTCGCGCTCCATCGCGCCGTCGCTGCCGGCGAGCACGCTGGCGGAAATGCCGTGGCTCGACTGCGCATAGGCACCGTGGAAGCCGTGGCTGGTGACGAGCGCGAGCTGCACCCGGCTCGCGCCGGCGCCTGCACCCTCGCTGTTGGTGACGCCCTCTACGCCGCGCGCGGCTTCCTCGGCGGCGAGCGCGCGCGCCTTGAGCGCGGCGGGTTCCACCTCGGCGCCGTCGTCGAGGTCGAGATGCGGCGGCAGGCCGTGCATCAGCCGGTCCTCGGGGGCGAGGCCCGCCCATTGGTCCTCGGGCGCCTCGCGCGCCATCGCGACGACGCGCTCGACCAGGGCGGCGATCGCGTCGCTGCTCAGGTCGCTGGTCGAAACGCTCGCCGAGCGCTTGCCGACGAAGACGCGCAGGTCGAGCTCCTCGGCCTCGGAGCGTTCGACATCCTCCAGCGCCCCCATCCGGACGGAGACGGAAAGCGAGCGGTCGGCGGAGAAGACGGCGTCGGCGGCATCGGCACCGGCACGGCGGGCACGCGCCACCGCATCGGCGGCGCGCTCCAGGGCCTGATCGTTGTTCAGCATCCCCGCGACTTAGGGGCGCGGGGGCACAAAATCAAAGTCCGGACATCCCCACGACCGCGCAGGCGGCGAGCATCAGGAACCCGGCATCGCGATTGGCGCGGAAACGACGCAGCGCGTTGGCCCCGTCGGCGGGCTTGAGTGTGGCGAGCTGCCAGACGAAATGCACCGCCACCGGCAGCAGCGCGAGCAGCGCCAGCGGATCGGGCCGCACCGTCCACAAGGCCGCCGCCCACAGCGCCACCGCGCCGATATAGAGCAGCCCCACGCCGCCCCGCACCCGCGCGCCCATCCGCCGCGCCGAGGAGCGCACGCCGACGATCGCGTCGTCCTCCACGTCCTGCAGCGCGTAGATCGTGTCATAGCCGATCACCCACAGGATCGTGCCGGCATAGAGCCACCACTGCGCCCCCTGCCGGCTGGCGAAGGCCGCGACCGGATCGCCCGCGACGAACCCCACCACCGCGCCCGATCCGAACACGATGCCGAGGAACGCCTGCGGCCACCAGGTGATGCGCTTCATGAACGGATAGGCGGCGACCACCGGCAGCGTCGCCAGCGACCAGAGCTTGGCGGGGGTGGGCATCGCCAGCCACACGGCCAGGCCGATCGCCAGCAAAACGGTGAGCCAGGTCCAGGCCGCGCGCAGCGAGACGGCACCGCTCGGCAGCGGGCGGCTGCGGGTGCGCTCCACCTGCGCGTCGAGGTCGCGATCGACGATGTCGTTGTAGACGCAGCCCGCGCCGCGCATCGCGATCGCGCCGAGCAGCATTGCCCCGATCCGCCACCAGCCGCCCTCAGGCAGCCCGGACAGCAGCGCCCCCCAGGCGCAGGGCAGGAACAGCAGCCACCAGCCGATCGGCCGGTCCAGCCGGGCGAGCAGCGCATAGGGCCGCCAGCCGCTGGGCAGCAGGCCGATGAAGCCGCGATGTTCGGTATCGGGGGTGATGGGGGTGGCGCCGGTCATGCGCCGCCTGCTGCCACAATCCGCCGCCCTCCCCCAGAAATTTTTCGGGCATAATTTCGCGACAATCCGGGCATAGCGGGACGGATGGATTTCACCGGGAGGGAAAGAATGCGGGGATTGCTGGTCGCGGGTTGCTTGCTGCTGGTGTCGGGAGTCGCGCAGGCGCAGGACGCGCCACGCCCGCGTGGGCTGTTCGTCAGCCCGATGGGCGAGCCGTTCCGCGGCACCCCCGACGGCAAGGCGCCGCAGGACGCCTGGTTCGACGGCGCCGACGCCGATCATGACGGCGCGCTGACGCTCGACGAGTTCCGCGAGGATGCGATGCGCTGGTTCAAGGTCCTCGACCGCAAGGGCGACGGCGAGATCGACCCCGCCGATATCGAGCGTTACGAGACCGTCCTCGCCCCCGAGGCGCGCGGCGGCGGCTTCGAGACCGGCGGCCCGACGATGGGCGACAATGGCGAGGTGAAGGCGGCCGATATCGGCTCCACCCGCGTGCTGAGCGGCCTCGCCCGCTTCAACTATCTCGGCAGCCCCGAGCCGGTGACCGCCGCGGACACCAGCCTCAACGGCGGCGTCAGCCCGATCGAGTTCATGAGCGCCGCCAAGCGCCGCTTCGACCTGCTCGACACCAACCATGACGGGAAGCTCACCAAGGCCGAGCTGCCCGAGCTGCGCACCGGATCGATGAAGCGCCGCGGCGGGCGTGGCGGCGGCGGTCACCGCGGTGGCCATATGGGCGGATCGATGGGCGGCAGCATGGGCGGCTGAGCCAAACGCCGGCGGAAGCACGGCTCAGGCAGCGTCCCTCCATCGACATCGCCTTGGTCAGCGCGCCGATCGCGCCGCCGATCCGGGGCTCGGCAGCCACGGGTTCCACGGCCCCATCAGGCTGCCGCCCGCGTCCACCGCGACGAAGGCGTCGAAGTTGGAGGAAATGCCACGCTGCATGTCGTCATAGCGCGGCTTTTGCTGGTCGGAGAGCTGGTCGCGCTTCAGGAGAGGCAGGCGCAGGGTCGTGCAGCACTTCGAAAGGCGCGGCGGAGATGCGCGCTGCACAAGCCCTAAGGTGCGCGCGCTGCTCCCCCGATCCTACCCGAGGATCGTCACAGAACGCGCCGCACCCCCGGGATCGCTCGCAACGCGCTGGCAAGCGCGAATGCACAGATACAAGCTGCTGCGGAGACCCCGATGAACTTGATCCAAGGCGCAGCGGGGATCGTCGCCGCCCATCGGCTGAGCGCGCCGACGACCGGCGGATGCACGATGAATGCGCCGAACGCATTTGCCGCGAACCACCGCGCCACCGGGCCCGAGCGCCGGGCCGGCGCCGCGGCCCAGGCGAACAGCGTCAGGATCACGCCGGTCGCGACGAACGGCTCCCACAGCGCATAGTAGAGCGCGTTCCAATTCCACCCACCTTCGAAGCCACCGGCGGCGCCGTGCAGGGCGATCACGACGGGCAGCGTCACGATGGCGAGAACCGCGACGGCAAGCCAGGGCAGGGCCGCACGCATGCCGATCCGCTCCAGAAGCCGGTTCGGCGCAGCAGCGATGCCGGCGAGAAACAACAGGATATAGCCCGGAAAATAGCCGAGCTGCAGCCACAGCACCTCGTGCCCGACCGGGATGACCAGCCGCACCGCGAAGGCCACCAGACCGATCCCGAGCATCGCCAGCAACAGCGTCCCCGGCCGCGGCAGTGCTGCCGCCGCTCGCCCGCTCGCCGGAAACGCGCCCGCCCAGCGCAACAGCGCATAGGCATGGGCGAAGATCAGCAGCGCCAGCGCGAACCAGAGCGGGCCCGGGCCATGCGTCCCGCCCATGATCCCCCGCCCCCACCGCCGCAGCAGATCCTCGCCACTCACGGCGTCGGCGATCGCGACGGTGAGCGGGAACAGGACGAAGAAGAACGCCAGCAGCGGCAGCCCGAGCCGGATCCCGCGGTCCGCCAGATAGCGGCCGGCGCCCTTCCGGCCGAACGAGGCGGGCGTGTAATAGCCCGCCAGCAGGAAGAACAGGCCCATGAAATAGGACTGGTTGACCGCGTTGAACATCACCAGCAGCGGGTTCGACGCGTTGGGCTCCTGCCGCCAGAACCATCCCCCCGACCCGCCATAGACGATTGCGGTGTGGTGCAGGATGACGAGCATCGTCATCAGCACCCGCACCAGATCGATGCCGGCGTTGCGCTGCGTCGGAGTGGGGTGGGGCGATGCCATCCCCACAATATGAAGCGAATCGTTGCGCTCGCCAACCGAGCTACGGGTGTAGGCCTACCCCGCCGCCAGCGCCGCGCGGATGCCGTCGATCACGAACTGCACCGCCAGTGCCGCGAGCAGGACGCCGAGCAGCCGCGACACCACCGCTTCGATCTTGGCGCCGACGATCCGCATGATCGGCCCCGCCGCCAGCAGCGCCAGCACGCACAGCAGCAGCACCGCCAGCATCGCCGAGAGCACCACCGCGGACTGCTCGATCCCCTTGCTCTGCGCCATCAGCAGCATCACCGAGGCGATCGATCCCGGTCCGGCGATCATCGGCATCGCCATCGGGAAGATCGAGATGTCGACCGGATCCTCGGCCTTCACCTTCTCGGCGCGGTCCTCACGGCGTTCGGTGCGCTTCTCGAACACCATTTCCAGCGCGATCAGGAACAGCATGATGCCGCCGGCGATGCGGAAGGCGTTGAGGCTGATCCCCAGCGCATGCAGCAGCGCCTCGCCGAACAGCGCGAAGCCGAGCAGGATGATCGCGGCGACCATTACCGCGCGCACCGCCATCGCGCGGCGATGCACGGCATTGGTCCCCGCCGTCAGCCCTGCGAAGATCGGCGCGCAGCCGGGCGGGTCGATGATGACGAAGAAGGTGACGAAGGACGAGACGAACAGCTCGATCAAATCGCGTCTGCCTCGAGCGTTACCCCCGCATTGCGGTGCGCGGCGACCAGCGTGTTGCGCAGCAGGCAGGCGATCGTCATCGGGCCGACGCCGCCCGGCACCGGGGTGATCGCGCCCGCGACGCTCGCCGCGCCGTCGAAGTCGACATCGCCGACCAGGCCATCCTCGGTGCGGTTGATGCCGACGTCGATCACCGTCGCGCCGGGCTTGAGCCACTCGCCCTTGACGAAGTGGGGGATGCCCACCGCCGCCACGACGATGTCGGCATGGCGGAGATAATGCGGCAGGTTGCGGGTGCGCGAATGGACGAGGGTCACCGTCGCGCTCGCCTTGGTGAGCAGCGCCGCCATCGGCTTGCCGACGATGTTCGAGCGGCCGATCACCACCGCGTCGAGGCCGGACAGGCTGCCCAGCTTGTCCTCGAGCAGCATCAGGCAGCCGAGCGGGGTGCAGGGCACGAAGCCCTCCAGGCCCGTCGCGAGGCGACCGGCATTGACCGGGTGGAAGCCGTCGACATCCTTCTCGGGCGAGATGCGCAGCAGCACTTCCTGCTCGTCGATATGCTTGGGCAGCGGCAGCTGGACGAGGATGCCGTCCACGCTCGCATCGGCATTGAGCTGGTCGACCAGCGCGAGCAGGTCCGCTTGGGTAGTATCCGCGGGCAGCTTGTGCTCGAAGCTCGCCATCCCGGCCTCGCGCGTCTGCTTGCCCTTGGAGCGGACATAGACGGCGGACGCCGGGTCTTCGCCCACCAGCACCACGGCAAGGCCGGGCACGCGCCCCGCCGCCGCTTCGAATGCAGGAACCAGGGTCGCGATGCGGGCGCGCAAGCCCGCGGCAAATGCCTTGCCGTCGATGATCTCAGCCGTCATGCCCCTCGCCATAGAGGCTGCGGGCGATCTGTTCCAGCGCCGTAGCGTCTCCGGCGATCGAAAGTCGCTTGAGCCGCGACGTCTCGCCCGCGATCAGCGTCACGTCGCGCTTGGGAACCCCGAACGTCTTGGCGACCAGCGGCACCAGCGCGGCATTGGCGGCGCCCTCCACCGGCGGCGCGGCGAGTCGCGCGGCGAAATGCTCTTGCGTCCCGGCTGCGAGCACGTCGCGCGACGCCCGGGGCGTCACCCGCACGGCGATCTCGAGTCCTGTGGCGCTAGGCCGCCAGGCCGGCACGGCTCAGAGCGCGGCGCCGGCGACCATGATCGCGATCCGCGGGATCACGATGTTCTGGAGGATGTAGAGGATCAGCAGCACGACCAGCGGCGAGATGTCGAGCGCGCCGAAATCGGGCAGGATGCGCCGGATCGGACGGTAGAGCGGCTCGGTCATCCGCTGCAGCGCGGTCCACACCGCACGCACGAAATCGCTGTGCGTGTTGATGACGTTGAACGCGATCAGCCACGACAGGACCGCCTGGATCACGATGATCCACCAGACGATGTTGAGCACCACCTGCACGATCTGCAGCAGCATCAGGCCAATCTGGGTCAATTCACTCTCCGCGACACCGTTTCAGGTGCGATATAGGATGAAATCCGCGCCGGACAATCAGGCGTGGACGAGCGTGCCGACGCCTTGGCGCGTGAAGATCTCCAGCAGCATGCCGTGCGGGATGCGCCCGTCGAGGATCACCGCCGCGTCGACGCCCGCCGCGACGGCGTTCACGCAGGTCTCCACCTTGGGGATCATGCCCCCCGAGATCGTGCCGTCGTCCTTCAGCGCCTGCACCCGCGCCGCATCGAGATCGGTGAGCAGGTCGCCGGTCTTGCTCAGCACGCCCGGCACGTCGGTGAGCAGGAAGAAGCGCTTGGCGCCACACGCGCCCGCGATCGCCCCCGCCATGGTATCGGCGTTGATGTTGTAGGTGTGCCCGTCCGCACCCAGCGCGATCGGCGAGACCACCGGGATGAAGCCCGAGGCCGCGAGCGACTGGAGGATGGAGATGTCCACCGCCACCGGCTCGCCGACAAAGCCTAAGTCGACATGCCGTTCGATGCCCTGCAGCGGATCGGCCTCGGTGCGCTGCACCTTTTCGGCGCGGACGAGGCCCGCATCCTTGCCCGAAATGCCCACGGCCTTGCCGCCGGCCGCCGCGATCCAGGCGACGATCTCCTTGTTGATCGATCCGGCCAGGACCATCTCGGCGATCTCGGCGGTCGCCTTGTCGGTGACGCGCAGGCCCCCGACAAAGGTCGATTCGACGCCGAGCCGCTTGAGCATGCGCCCGATCTGCGGGCCGCCGCCATGGACGACGATCGGGTTGATCCCCACTGCCTTCAGTAACACCACGTCTTCGGCGAAGTCGCGCGCGAGCTCGGGATCGCCCATGGCGTGGCCGCCATATTTCACGACGAAGGTGGCGCCGGCATAGCGCTGCAGATAGGGCAGCGCCTCGGTGAGGGTCTCGGCCTTGGCGAGCAGCGCCGGATGGGGTGCGTGGTCGGTCATGCGCGGCCCTTTAGAGCCGCTCAGGCCCTACGTCCATCGAGAGCGCGACCGAGCGCGACGGCGCCGGTGATCAGGAACGGCACGAGCACGATCGACAGCACCACCTTGGTGAGCATCTGCCCGCCCATCAGCTCCAGGATCGGCCGCGTGCCGAGGAAGGAGATGCTGATGAACAGCACGGTATCGACGATCTGCGACACCACGCTCGCCACCATGCCGCGGAACCAGACGAGGCCGCCCGGCCCGTCCCGCCCGCGCAGCTTGTTGAAGATGAACACGTTGAGCGTCTGCGACGTGCCGTAGGAGATGAACCCGGCGAGCATCATCCGCATCCCCTGCCCCACCACGATCGGGAAGGCGGCGACCGCGGGCGGGTACATGCCCGCATCGGCCGGCAGGATCAGCACCAGCTGGATCAGCGCGGCGGACATCAGCAGCGGCACGAAGCCCAGCCGCACCAGCCCGGTGGCGATCGCCTGGCCGTGCAGTTCGGCAACGGCGCTCGACAGCACGACGAGCAGCAGAAAGGCGAAGATCCCCGCCTCCACCGCCAGCGGCCCGAGCGCCACCTGCTTCACCCCGAGCACGCCCGCCATGCAGACCATGCCGCCATAGAGAATGGCGTAGACGAACAGCGAACGGGGGATGGCGAGCTTCTGGGTATCCATCGCCGGGTGCTAGCGCCAAAGCCCGCCGGGTGGAAGAGGCGTGAGGGGCGGAGGTGTCTCACCGGTTTCTGGATCACGCCCCGCGATCGCCCCGCTTGACGGCGCGCGCCGTCGTCAGCCGTGAAAGAGCGCGAAGTCGCTGGCGTAGAGCTGTTCGACGCGACCGACCGTGACGTTCGACATTTGGATAGGCTCGACGCTCGAGCGATTGAGTTCGGGCAGCACCTCGATCCCGAGCCACCGATTCAGATCGTCCGGCATGCGTCCCTTCTCCATCCGGAAGAGACGATCGACCATGGGGTTGCCGTCGGCGTCACACACGAAATCTGCCTGGGATTGCAGGGTGGTAATCGTCGTCAGCAGCTTGGGGTTAAGGTGAAGGCGCTCGACGAACTGATCGAACGTGTCGGTACCGCGCAACCGGAACATGTCATAGCGACTGACGGCGATCACGTCGGTGCCGCCATATTTGATGAACCGGTACGCAGATTGAAGCCGATCGAGCGGCTCGCGCAGCACGGCGAAGCTGGGAACGGCCGCGATTTCGGCGCCATACATCTCCCGCCAGAAGCTTGCCGTCGCGTGCGGAAGGTTGCGCCCGTAGAGATTGGCGCAGATCGACGTCCCGCCGGTCTTGGGAATGTGGATGAACAGGCGGCCCGCGGCGAGGACGGGCGGCACCATCGCGTTCCGGAACGCACGGCGCCACACCGGGCGTGTCAAGCGCGCGGCCGCCATTGCGGCGCCCAGACCTACGATGCCATGTCGCACCGTGTCCTTGGCAAGCAGAACATGCTCGGGCAGGAACCGCCAATCCACCAGATAGGGCCTATACTTGGCCGGGGTGTCGACAGGCCGCGCAACGGGCGCCACCGAAGCCGAGTCCTCGCCGGACGAGGAGGCGACATCAACGGTTTCGAGCTGTTCGTACCGGTCGCTCAATATGCGCGACTTCAACATCCATCTCCTAACGCAACACAGACCATCAATGCCTTTGCACGCTCGATCAGGAAAACCTTCTCTGCGATAAATTTCCTAGAAATACCCTCTTCACGACAAAAGGTTACGCCTGCGCAACATATAATATCATTAATGCTGCCGATACAGTATGTATTTCCGCGTAGCTTACGCTTTAGGGGAAGATCTGCAATCCCAATCAGATCATCACGAAAATCGTTCACCATTTCACTTGGTCGGCCGGACGCGGATCGGGAAGCCGGTCGCCGCCGAAAGCGCTTGAGCCTGTCCGAAACCGGCCGCTGCGCCCGCCGGGTTGCCGTCCGATCCGGTACCCACCACGCCGCTTGCCGCGCCTGACGCCCCGGCTATGCTGTCCGCGCAACCATCCCCGGGGGATTCCGCTTCGATGCCGTCCATGCGCCTGCTCTGCACCACTGCCCTGATCGCGCTCGCCGCGCCTGCCCTGCCCGCCGTCGCCCAGCAGGCGCCCGCCGCTACCGCACCCGCACCGCTTTCCACGCTCGTCGATCAGGTGAAGCTCCCCTATGAACAATTCACCCTCGCCAACGGCCTGCGCGTGATCGTCCATACCGATCGCAAGGCGCCCGTCGTCGCGCTCTCGGTCTGGTATGATGTCGGCTCGAAGCACGAGCCTGCGGGCAAGACGGGCTTCGCGCATCTGTTCGAGCATCTGATGTTCAACGGCTCGCAGAACGCGCCGGGCGATTTCTTCGAGCCGCTCAAGCAGGTCGGCGCCACCGATCTCAACGGCACCACCTATTACGACCGCACCAATTATTTCGAGACGGTGCCCAGGCCCGCGCTCGAACGCGCGCTGTTCCTCGAAAGCGACCGGATGGGCTGGCTCACCCCGGCGATCACCCAGGGCGTGCTCGACGAGCAGCGCGGCGTCGTCCAGAACGAGAAGCGCCAGGGCGACAACCAGCCCTATGGCCTGGTCGACTACACGCTGGTCGAGGGCCTGTTCGGCAACGGCCCCTATGGCCATTCGGTGATCGGCTCGATGGCCGATCTCGACCGTGCGAGCGTCGCCGACGTGAAGGGCTGGTTCCGCGACCATTATGGCCCGAACAACGCGGTGCTCGCGCTCGCCGGCGACATCGACGCGGCCGAGGCGCGGCCGCTGGTCGAAAAGTACTTCGGCAAGATCCCGCGCGGGCCGAAGAGCGAACTGCCCAAGGTCAGCATCCCCACCCTGCCCGCGGCCAAGACGGTGGTGCTCAAGGACCGCGTTCCCGCGATCCAGGTCACCCGCAACTGGGCGATCCCCGGCCTCAACGATCCCGATGCCGCCGCGCTCGACGTGTTCGGCCAGGTGCTGGGCGGCCTCGCCAGTTCCCGGCTCGCCAATGCGCTGGTCCGCGAGGAGAAGCTGGCGGTGAGCGCCTATGCCTATGCCGAGACCTTCTCGCAGGCGGGCACCTTCACCATCGGCGCGACGCTGCAGCCCGGCGTCGACCCGGCGAAGGTCGAAAAGAGGATCGACGCGATCCTCGCCGAGCTGATCGCCAAGGGCCCGACCGCAGACGAGGTGCAGCGCGTCGCCACCACCAGCGTCAGCGATACGATCAAGGGCCTGCAATCCACCCGCGCCCAGGCGGCGGCGCTGGCCGAGGGCGCGCTCTACTCGAACGATCCCGGCTTTTTCCGCAAGCGGCTGGAGGAAGTGGCGAAGATGACGCCGGCCAAGGCGCGCGCCGCCGCCGCCAAGTGGCTCACCCGCCCCGCCTTCACCATCATCGTCGAACCCGGCGAGCGCGAGGCCTATCAGGAGGCCGCGGCGGTCGCGCCGGCCAAGCCCGCTGCCGAGGAAGCGATCCCAAAGGGCGATCGCGGCGCGATGCCCGATGTCGGCGCGATCCGCGACATCCGCTTCCCCACCGTCACCCGCACCCGCCTGGCGAACGGGATCGAGCTGATCTACGCCCAGCAGACTGCGGTGCCGGTGACGCGCATGGTGCTGAGCTTCGATGCCGGCGCCACCGCCGATCCGGACGGCAAGCCCGGCACCCAGAACCTCACCTTGTCGCTGATGGACGAGGGCACGACCAGCCGCAATTCGATCGCGATCGCCGAGGCCAAGGAGCGGCTGGGCGCGGAGATCGGCGGCGGCAGCTCGGCCGACCGCACCTATCTCAGCCTCGGCGTGCCGAGCGCCAATCTGGGCGGCGGCGTCGAGCTGTTCGCCGACATCGTCCGCCACCCGGCCTTCGCGCCCGCCGAAGTGGAGCGGCTGCGCGCCACCACGCTTACCGCGATCCAGTTCGAGCTGAGCAGCCCGAGCGGGCTCGCCAACCGCGCGCTGCCGGGGCTGCTCTATGGCCCGGCCAACCCGTACGCCAAGCTCGCCAACGGCTCGGGCGACCCCGCCGTGGTCGCCAAGCTGTCGCGCGACGAGCTGGTCGCCTTCCACCGTGCCTGGATCCGCCCGGACAAGGCCAAGGTGTTCGTGGTCAGCGACCTGCCGCTGGCGCAGGTGAAGGCGGCGCTCGACGCGCGCTTCGGCGACTGGCAGGGCGAAGGCGGGGGCGGCGTCAAGGCGTTCACCGCCAAGCCGCAACAGGCGAGCCCGCGTATCGTGCTGGTCGACCGGCCCAATTCGCCCCAGTCGCTGATCGTCGCCGGGCAGATGACCCCGCTCGATCCGGCCAGCGACCTGCTCGTCGCGATCACCGCCAACCAGGTGCTGGGCGGCGGCTTCCTCTCGCGGATCAACATGGACCTGCGCGAGGCGCGGCACTGGTCGTACGGCGCCGGCGGCGGGTTCAACTGGCTCGAGCACGCCGTGCCCTATGCGGTGAACGCGCCGGTCCAGGCGGATCGCACGGGCGATTCGATCAAGGCGATCCGCGACGATGTCCGCGCCTTCCTGACCACCAGCGGCGTCACCCCCGCCGAGCTCGCCCGCGAGATCACCGGCAGCACCCGCGAGCTGGCCGGACGATTCGAAACCGCCAATGCGGTGCTCGGCGCGATGCAGCAGAACGACATCCGCCACCGTCCGGACGATTATTACGACAGCATCGCGCAAAAATATCGTGCGCTCACCGCCGCCCAGCTTGACGCTGCGGCACGCGGGGCACTCGACGTCGATCGCTTCGTTTGGGTGGTGGTGGGCGACGCCGCCAAGGTCCGTCCGCAGCTTGACAGCCTCGGCCTGCCTGTCGAGGTGATCAGCGCGAGTTCTCTGGCGGGGAAGGCCCCGTCGGCAACCAAGTAATCACGCGAAGGAGAGATCCAAATGGCGAATGTGGATGGCAACTGGAACACCGTGACCAAGTCGCCGCTGGGCGACCAGCAGGCGACGCTGAGCGTTACCAGCAACGGCGACAGCTTCACCGGCAGCTTCAACGGCGCGATGGGCCAGACCGAGATCAAGGACGGCAAGGTGAACGGCGACACGCTCAGCTGGTCGCTCGACATCTCGGTGCCGATGCCGATGACGCTCACCTGCGAGGCGACCGTCAACGGCGACAGCCTCGACGGCACCGTCACCGCGGGCGCGTTCGGCAGCTTCCCGATCACGGGCACGCGGGCGTAACGGCACCCTCCTCCTCCTTGAGGGGGAGGATAGCGAAGCTTGGCAGCTTGCTGCCTAGCGAAGCTTGGAGGGGCTGAGCGGCTGCGCAAGCAGCCGCGCCACCGCCCCTCTCCCTCCCACCGCCCAGCGGCGGCGGGCCCCTCCCTCTCCCCGGAGGGGAGAGGGGTGCAGGGGACTTGCCCCCGCCCCACGACTTCCTACAACGTCGCCATGAGCGAAAACCCCACGCCGCCCGTCGCCGCGACCCGCCCGCACAGCGTCACCCACCACGGCATCACGATCGAAGACCCCTGGGCCTGGCTGCGCGACCCCGGCTACCCCGAGGTGACCGACAAGGACGTGATCGCCTATCTCGAGGCCGAGAACGCCTATTTCGACGCGATCATGGCGCCCCACAAGGCGCTTTCCGAGACGCTGTTCCAGGAGATGCGCGGCCGCATCAAGGAAGACGAATCCACCGTCCCCCAGAAGGACGGCGACTGGCTCTACTGGACCGATTACGAGACCGGCGGCGAATATCCGCGCTGGTGGCGCAAGCCCGTCGCCGGCGGCCCCGACGAGCTGATCCTCGACGAACCCGCGCTCGCCGCGGGCAAGGAATATTTCCGCGTCGGCGCGGTCAGCATCAGCGAGGACGGCACGCTGATGGCCTATTCGACCGACGACAACGGCTCCGAACGCTATACCATCCGCTTCAAGGACCTGGGCACCGGCACCGCGACGGACGAGGCCATCCCCGGCGCCGCCGGCCGCTGGGGCGATGTCGCGATCGAAGGCTCGATCGGCAATCTCGTCTTCACCTCCACCGGCGACGCGCTGCTCTACGGCCTCACCGACGAGCATTGGCGCACCCGCACGATCAAGCTCCACCGCCTCGGCACCGATCCGGCGGAGGACGTGGTCGTCTATCACGAGGAGGAACTCGGCTTCTCGGTCGGCGTCGAGACGAGCAGCGACCGCAAATGGATCCTGCTCACCACCAGCGACCATGAGACCAGCGAGATCCGCCTCCTCCCCGCGCACGATCCGCTGGGGCAGGCGATCCTCGTCGCCCCGCGCAAGACCGGCCGCGAGTACGACGTCGACACGCACGGCGACACGCTGTTCATCCACACCAACGATACCGACACCAACTGGCGCCTCGTCACCGCACCGATCACCGCGCCCGGCGAATGGACCGAGCGCATCGCCCCCTCGCGCCATTTCTACATGACCGGGGTGGCCTGCTTCGCCGATTTCTTCATCGTCGAGGGCCGCGAGGACGGGCTCGATCAGATCGAGCTGCACCGCTACGACGCGAGCGTGCCCCCGACGCGCCTGCAGTTCCCCGAGGCGAGCTATGTCGCGGGCCTGGGCGACAACCCGGAGTACGCCGTCACCAAGCTCCGGCTCGGCTATGAATCGATGGTCACCCCCGGCACCGTCCAGGATTACGACGTCGCGACGGGCGCGCTGGAGACGCTGAAGGTCCAGGAAATCCCCAGCGGCTATGACGGCAGCAAATACCGCACCGAACGCCTGACCATCACCGCGCGCGACGGCACCGCCGTCCCCGTCTCAATCGTCTACCCCAAGGATTTCCCGCGCGACGGCACCGGCAAGCTCTATCTCTATGCCTATGGCGCCTATGGCCACGCCATCCCGCCGGGCTTCTCGACCAGCCGCATGTCGTTCCTCGATCGCGGCATGGCCTTCGCCATCGCTCATATCCGCGGCGGCGACGATCTCGGCCAGCACTGGTATCACGAGGGCAAGCTGGAGAAGCGCACCAATACGTTCCACGATTTCGTCGACGTGGCGAAGGGGCTGATCGCGCTCGGCTATACCGCGCCGGGCGGGATCGCCATCGCCGGCCGCTCGGCGGGCGGCGAGCTGATGGGCGCGGTGGTCAATTCGGACCCCGCGCTGTGGGGCGCGGTGATCGCCGACGTGCCCTTCGTCGACGTGCTCAACACCATGCTCGACGAGAGCCTGCCGCTCACCCCCGGCGAGTGGCCCGAATGGGGCAACCCGATCGAGGACAAGGCGGCGTTCGAGCTGATCCGCAGCTACAGCCCGTACGACAATGTGAAGGCACAGGCCTATCCGCCGATGCTGATCTCGGGCGGCCTCAACGACCCGCGCGTGACCTATTGGGAGCCCGCCAAATGGGCCGCCCGCCTGCGCGCGACCAAGACCGACGACAACATCCTGCTGCTCAAGACCAATATGGGCGCCGGCCATGGCGGCAAGTCCGGGCGCTGGGAGAGTTTGCGCGAATATGCCGACGAGATGGCGTTCGTGCTTTGGCAGTTGGGGGTGGAGGGGTAACCCTCCACCGCTTCACGCCTCGCGGTCGAAAAGCTCGGTCTGGATCACCGGCAGCGGGAGCTCCCAGCTGCTCACCACCTCGATGCCTTGGGCCCGCGCAAAAGTCGCGAGCCCCTGGTCGTCGGAGTAGATGCGCTCCGCATTGTTCGTGCGGGCGATGGCGATGATCTGCCGGTCGATCTTCACTTTCTGCCAAGGCTCCGCCGAGCCGCCCTTCTTGTCGCCGGCCCGAACAGCGTCGATCGTCATCATCGCGGTCTCGACGGCGGCAAGCTTGTCGAACGGCCGGATCTGAAAGCGGGGGAAGCGCTCCATCTGCTCGACGACTGCCTGGAGCGCAGGCCCGGCGCGCACCAGCACTTCGGCGAGAACGGGCGTGGGCACGATAATCGTGCTGTTGTCGGCCAGACTGTCGATCAGATGCTCGATCCGCTCGCGCGCATGGGTCAGCGGTGCGCCGGTAGCGGGATCGTCAGGGGGACGGGCATCGGGATTGACGAGCAACGTCAACGCCGAGCTGTCCACCACCACGATCACTGGTCGTCATGCCCTTCGTGTCGCAAGCGAGTAACCTCGCCATACGCATCGGGCTCCATCAACCCGTTACCGGCAACACTCCGGATCGCCGCAAGGGCTTCGCCGAGCGGCCGATCGTCCAGCACCTCGAAACGATCCACACGGAAGTCGAGCATGGCCCACACGCCGTTTGCCTGCCGCTCGAACTTGCCGTTGCCATATAGTCGGACGGGAGGACCATAGAGGTAAGGCGCCAACTGCCGTGCCAAGGCCCGCTTCATGTGAATGTGGGCGTGATAGGTTTCACCATCCTGCAAAGCCGCGTGGGCGGTTTCGTCCTTGCCGCCGATCCGCACGATCTGCCCCTGCAAGGTCGTGCTTTCCCGAAAGGCCGGCAAGGTGATCTGCTTCGGCCGATCACGCCCGACGAAAGGCACTACGATTTCGCCGTCGACGGATCGCGTGAGGGTCGCCACGGCGTTGTCGTTCACCAGCAATTCTTCCAGGGCCTTCTGCGCCTGAAGTGCATCCTTGGGCGCGTTGCCGACGCGCACGCCGTTCAAACGCGTTTCAACTTTCGGCGCATCGACAGCATCGACCTGATGCACCAGCTTGGCGCTGCCCGCGTCGAGGCGAACGAAGTGCGTATGCTCGGCATGCCCGAGCAGCTTCGCAAGTGCGCTCAGATATTCTGCAAGCCGGGCCATGGGCATGGTTTCCGGCGTGAACGCATCAATGCGGAAGACATATTCTACCGGTTCCACGGCCGCCTCCCTTCTGCTGCCGAACCGCCGCCCATCGCGACGCCTGCAACGTAATCACCAATTCTCTACAGCGAAAGTGGTTACGGTGTTCTGAGTAGAGCCTCCCAAACCCACGTTGGGGTCAACTGGCCCAGCCTCACATGCCCGCCTCCAGGGGCGCTACGGGCTCGGCGGCGCCTCCACCAACCGGATCGACAGGGGGCGGTCGACGATCACCTCATGATCGGACATGCCAAGATGACCATAGGTGCCACGATACTGGGTACGCCGTCCGACGAAGGTCACCTCGTACACGGCCCCCTCCTCACCCATGAACGCGCCTTGCGTGAACCAAATCCGCTCGCCAGGCGCCGCATCCGAACAGTCAGCGACAGGCTTTGGGCAGAAGCGCTGCCCTTCAAATTCGTTGCGCCACAGCCCGCGCCATAAACGGGATTGCTCCATGCGAACGCACCTATCGGTCGGTCCACTCTCGACCACGGCGGTGTCGCCAAACTTCACCTCGCGTGCGCACGGAAACGGCCGGCCGGGCTTCCCCACACCGGTTCTGGCAATCTCCTGATCGACCGGATCGAGATACGCTTCCGGCGGCAGCCGGTCGAGCGGTCCGACATGAAAGCCGCCGGGCACGATCAGGCCGCAAACCACGACAAGCACGAAGCTAGCGATCTTCCCCATGCGCGTCTCCCCCGTGTACGCAGAATATCCGCGCAATCGGGCACCTCAAGCCCTCAATCCCCCGCAAACCCAAACGCCGTAACCCCGCGCTCCCGCTCGCTCCCCGCCACCGCCCGGCCCGCAGGCGCCGCCGAGCGCTGCGGACATGCCAGCCGCGTACACGCCCGGCACCCCAGCCCGATCGGCGCCGCCCGCCCCGCCAGGTCCACGCCGCGCGCCGCCGCCAGCGTCCCCGCCTCCGCCGCCGGCAGGCCCAGCGCGATCACGAAGCGCGGGCGCACGCCCCCGGGGGCGCCCCCATGCGGATGCACGCAGCGCGCAATGGTGAAGGCGCGCGCGCCGTCCTCCAGCTCGACGAGCTGCACCGCCGTCTCGTCGGTCCGGGCAAAGGCGTCATAGGCGTTCCACAAGGGGCACGGCACCGCCGCCTCGACCAGCGCCGATCCGCTGGCGCCGGCATAGCGTTTCGAGACCTGCCCCGCGCGATCGAACCGCATCAGGAAGAAGCTCAGCCCCCGCGCGCCCACCCGCTGCAGCGTCGTCAGCCGGTGCGCGACCTGCGCCGCGCTCGCGCCGAAGCGCCGCTGGAGCAGCTCCAGGTCATAGCCGCTGGCCTCGCACGCGCGCAGGAAGCGGGCATAGGGCATCATCACCGCGGCGGCGAAATAGGCGGTGACGTGCCGGCGGAACAGCCGCGCGGCCACCCGGTCGAGTTCGGCGCCGCGGACCAGCGCCTCGATCTCGTCGCGCGCCTCCACCGCCAGCTGCTCGGCCAGCGCAAAGGCGCGCGCGCTGGGATCGAGCGCCTCGGACAGCTGCAGCTGCCGCGCGTGGAGGTCGAGCCGCTTGAGCGTATCGACCATCACCTCGGCGGGCAGGATGCGCACCGCCAGTTGATGTTTCACCCGCAGCCGCTCGGCCATCGCGCCATAGGGGTCGCCGGCCATGCGCAGTTCGTCGGCCAGCGCCTCGCCGGCGGCGTCGAGATCGGCGAAATGGTTGCGCCAGCGCTCGATCGCGCGGCGGACCTGGGGGCCGGGATCCTGCGCGGCGCCGGGGGCGGGCATGGCGCTGCCGCCGCCCATCCGGTCATAGGCGCGGGCAAAGGCCTCGGCGCCGTCGGGCGCGCCGGCCAGCCATTCCTCGAGCTGGTGGCGATCGATGGCAAGGTCGGCGAACAGCGGGTCGGCCAGCCGCCGCCGCAGCGCCTCGGCCCCGCCGCCGGGCTCGGCCGCGGCGAGGCGGCGGGGATCGAAGTCATAGGTCTCGGCCAGCTTGAGCATCAGCGCGGCGGAGATCGGCCGCTGGTTGCGCTCGACCAGGTTGAGATAGCTGGGCGAAATCTCCAGCGCCTCCGCCATCGCCGCCTGGGTGACGCCGAGCTGGAAGCGCAGCCGGCGGATGGCGTGCCCGGCGAAGAGTTTGCGTTCGGCCATCGTGTTCCTTCCCTGAAATTCCTCCCCGGTACGGGGAGGGGGACCATGCGCAGCATGGTGGAGGGGCCGCGCCGCGGGCGCGGTGGTTCCGGTCCAACCTCCACCCGCCCCGCCACCGTCATCCCGGCGAAAGCCGGGATCCATTCGCCTGTCCGTCACCCCTCCTGCCGCGCCGGAGCGACAATGGATCCCGGCTTCCGCCGGGATGACAGCTGGAAGGTCGGCGCCTTCTCACTGCGACTTTCCTACACCCCTAGTTCTTGATACGTTCTCATCAAAGGGCCACAGCCCATATGTAAATACTTTACACCACAACAAGGAGGCCCCGCAACCCGCCACACACCCACACCCTGCACGAACCCGACGTTGAATTCCCCACCTGCGCAAACTTTGCCAACTTATGCACACAAGGTTCAGCCAGTCAGTCAAGGAATTCACAATGCCCCAGTCGCTTGGTTTCGAGGATCTCGTCCCCGCCCCCGCCGGGCGATTCGACGGCATCCAGCGCCCCTACACCGCCGCCGATGTCGCCAAGCTGCGCGGCTCGCTGCCGGTGGAGCATACGCTGGCCCGCCGCGGCGCGCTCAAGCTGTGGGAACTGCTGCGCACCGAGGACTATGTCCATGCGCTGGGCGCACTCTCCGGCAACCAGGCGATGCAGATGGTCCGCGCCGGATTGAAGGCGATCTATCTGTCGGGCTGGCAGGTCGCGGCGGATGCCAATACCGCCGGGCAGATGTACCCCGATCAGTCGCTCTACCCGGCCAATGCCGGGCCGGAGCTGGCGCGGCGGATCAACGCGACGCTCCAGCGCGCCGACCAGATCGAGCATCTGGAAGGCGGCGCGACGCGCGACTGGTTCGCGCCGATCGTCGCCGATGCCGAAGCCGGGTTCGGCGGGCCGCTCAACTGCTTCGAGATCATGAAGGCGTATATCGCGGCGGGTGCGGCGGGCGTGCATTATGAGGACCAGCTCGCCAGCGAGAAGAAGTGCGGCCACTTGGGCGGCAAGGTGTTGATCCCCACCCAGGCCCACATCCGCAACCTCGATGCGGCGCGGCTGGCGGCGGATGTGTGCGGCGTCCCCACGGTGATCTGCGCCCGCACCGATGCGGAATCGGCGAAGCTGATCACCTCGGACGTGGACGAACGCGACCACGAGTTCCTCACCGGCGAGCGGACACCCGAGGGGTTCTTCCGCCTGAAGGAGGGAACGGGGGTCGACCATTGCATCCAGCGCGGGCTGGCGTTCGCCCCGCATGCCGACCTGCTGTGGTGGGAAACCTCGAAGCCCAATCTTGACGACGCCCGCCGCTTCGCCGAGGCGATCAAGAAGCAGCATCCGAACAAGATGCTGGCCTATAACTGCTCGCCCAGCTTCAACTGGGAGAAGAATCTCGACAAGGACGATATCGCCCGCTTCCAGCGCGAGATCGGCGCGATGGGGTACAAGTTCCAGTTCGTCACCCTCGCCGGCTTCCACAGCCTCAACTACGGCATGTACGAGCTGGCGCGCGGCTATCGGGACCGCGGCATGGCGGCCTATTCGGAGCTGCAGCAGGCCGAGTTCGCGGCGGAGGCCGAGGGCTATACCGCGACGCGCCACCAGCGCGAGGTCGGCACCGGCTATTTCGACGCCATTGCCCAGACCGTGGCGGGGGGCACCAGCTCCACCACCGCGCTCGCCGAGAGCACCGAAGCCGCCCAGTTCACCAGTGAAGCCGCGTAAGAGGAGCGTAGTACCATGTCGAACGAACCGCAGCGCAGCCGCGCCGTCTTTTCCACCGAGGATTTCCGCCTGCTCCGCGAGGCCGTCGGGGCCCATCTGCAGGCGGTGAAGGACAAGCCGGAATCGGTGAAGTTCTCGAACCTCTACCACCGTTTGGGCCGCGTGGCCTGACGTCTTTCCTGGGGAGGAAAGGATGCCCGCCGGAGCTCAAGCCGGCGGGCATTTCCGCGCTCAGTCGGCCCGCGCGCCGAGCTGCGCCAGCCGGGCGGCATGCTCGGCCTTGCCGAAGGGGAAGCGCCGGTAGAAGAACGCCGCGATGCCGCCGAGCAGCAGGTAGACGGCGCAGAAGATCAGCGTGAACCGGTCGATCACGCCCTCCGGCACCGTCCCCGGCTTGGCGCCGTCGGGGAAGCCGGAGACGGTGAGGATCAGCCCGGTGACGAAGATGCCGAGCCCGCTTGAGCATTTCTGGACGAAGAAAAAGCCGGCGAAGAACACCCCTTCCGAACGCCGGCCGGTCTCGACTTCGCTATGCTCGACCACGTCGGCCAGCATCGAGGCACCGAGCATGGTGGAAGAGACCGCGAAGGTGGCATTGACGGTGAAGATGGCGAACAGCACCGGCAGCAGCAGCGGGTCTCCCGGCGCCGGGAACAGGCCGACGAGGCGGAGGACATAGGGTGCCACGAGCAGCAGAACGGCGAACACCATCGCCATCGTCGCCGCCCGGGGCTTGCCCATCCGGCGGGCCAGTCTCGGCGCCAGAAGGAAGGCGAAGACGACGCCCAGAAACAGCGTCGCGCCGAGCAGCTGGAAGGCGAGGTTCCCGAAGCGCCAGACATGGGCATAGAGATAGTTGGACATCGAGAAGCTGATGCCCTGCGCGACGAAATAGCTGAGCGCCGCGGTCATCAGTACCAGGAAGGCCGGGTTGCGCAGCGTGGCGAACAGCTCGGCGATGCTCTGGCGCAGCGGCTGGGGTTCGATCTCCACCGGCGGCAAGTTCTTGATCTCGCGGTGCGTGCCCAGCGCCGAGCCGAGGATCGCCACCACCATCAGCGCCGCCCCGCCGATGGCGAAGCCCGGATAACCGGCGCGGTCGAACTGGCCGTGCGGCTGGCCCGCCCGTTCGGCGAGGAACCAGCCATAGGAGAGCATCAGCATCGCCATGCCCCCGCCCCAGCCGAACAGGAAGCGATAGGCCATGATCCGAGTACGCTCCTCGTAATCGGACGAGAGCTCGGGGCTCAGCGCCTGCGACGGCACCTCGAAGGCGGAGACCGCCGTTCGCACCACCACAGCGGTGACGAACAGCCAGCCGAGCAGCGCGCTCTGGCTCCATGCCGGCGGATTCCACAGGAACAGCCAGCCGACCGCGATCGGCAGCCAGGCGGCATACATCCAGGGATGGCGGCGGCCCCAGCGGCTCCGCGTCCGGTCCGAAAGCATGCCGATCGCCGGATCGACGAACGCGTCGAACAGCAGTGCGCACATGATCACGAAGCCGACCTGCGCGGCAGGCAGCCCCACCACCTGATTGTAGAACAGCAGCAGGAAGGTGACGAAGCAGAAGTCCTTCACGCCGTACGCCGCGGCACCGAAGCCATAGGCAAGCATCGTCGGCGTCGCCACGCGCCGGCTCGGCGGTACGGGCGGGGTTTCGGCGGTGCGACCGGCCATCAATCCATTCTCCATCAGCCACCCCGATACAGACGCCGCGCACCTGCCGCAAACGAAACACTTTGGAAGATCGGGTATGGCTTGCAGGGCACCATTACGATGCTATACCTGCCGGAAATTAGAACTGAGAGGATGGCCATGGCCCTCGAACCCGAGCTGTTCGACGCGCTGATCGACACGGTCCGCCGCTTCGTCGCCGAGCGGCTGCGCCCGCTCGAGGCCGAGGTGGAGGCGGCGGATGCGATCCCGGACGCGATCGTCGAGGAGATGAAGGCGCTCGGCCTGTTCGGGCTTTCGATCGCCGAGGAACATGGCGGCCTTGGGCTGACCATGGCCGAGGAAGCTCGAGTGGCGATCGAGTTGGGACGCACCACGCCGGCCTTCCGCTCGGCCTTCGGCACCAATGTCGGCATCGGCAGCCAGGGACTGGTGATCGCCGGCACGCCGGAACAGAAGGCGCACTGGCTGCCGAGGATCGCCCGCGGCGAGATCATCACCAGCTTCGCGCTGACCGAGCCGGACGTCGGCTCGGACTCTGGCGCGGTGAAGACCCGCGCGGTGCGCGACGGCGACGTGTACCGGCTGAGCGGCACCAAGCGCTACATCACCAATGCCGACAAGGCGCAGCTGTTCACCGTAATGGCGCGCACCGGCGAGGAAGCGGGCGGACGCGGTGTCTCCGCCTTCCTGGTGCCGCGCGACCTGCCCGGCGTGTCGATCGGCGAGCCCGAGAAGAAGATGGGCCAGAAGGGCGCGCGCGTCGCCGATGTGATCTTCGAGGATGTGCCGGTGCCCGTCGAGAATCGGCTTGGCGCGGAGGGCGAAGGCTTCCGGATCGCGATGCAGGTGCTCGATCGCGGACGGCTGCACATCGCCGCGGTGTGCGTTGGCGTCGCAGAGCGGCTGATCGCCGACTGCGTCGCCTATGCCAGCGAGCGCAAGCAGTTCGGCAAGCCGATCGCCGAGCACCAGCTGATCCAGGCGATGCTGGCGGATTCCAAGACCGAAACGCTCGCCGCGCGCGCGCTGGTGCTGGAGACGGCGGCGTCGAAGGATGCGAGGGCGAACACGACGATGGAGGCCGCGGCGGCCAAGTACTTCGCCAGCGAGATGGTCGGCCGCGTCGCCGATCGCGCCGTGCAGATCTTCGGTGGCGCCGGCTATATCGCCGATTACGGGATCGAGCGGCTGTACCGCGACGTGCGGCTGTTCCGGATCTACGAGGGCACCAGCCAGATCCAGCAGCTGATCATCGCCCGCGAGACGCTGAAGCGGGGTGGATGAGCAAACCCTCTCCCCACCGGGGAGAGGGTTGGGAGAGGGGCAGTCGGACACACGAGCAACAGGGCCGGATTGGAGGGACTGCCCCTCTCCCCGGCCCTCTCCCCGGAGGGGAGAGGGAGTTTGGCATGGACGTAGCTTCGCTGTTTCGCCTCGATGGCCGGGTGGCACTGGTCACCGGGGGCTCGCGCGGGATCGGGCGGATGATCGCCGAGGGATTCGTCGCCTCGGGCGCCAAGGTCTATGTGTCGTCGCGGCGGGCCGATGCCTGCGAAGCGACCGCCGCCGCGCTGGGCCCGAACGCTATCCCCCTGCCCCATGACGTCTCCACCGTCGAAGGCTGCCGCGCCCTCGCCGCCGATCTAGCCGCACGCGAGCCGCGCCTCGACATCCTCGTCAACAATGCCGGCGCCGCCTGGGGCGAGCCGTTCGAGAGCTTCCCGGAAAAGGGCTGGGACAAGGTGATGGACCTCAACGTGAAGTCCCCCTTTTTCCTCACCCAGGCGCTGCACGACCTGCTCAAGGCAGCCGGCAGCGCGGAGCGACCGGCCAAGGTGATCAACATCACCTCGATCGACGGCCAACGCCTGAACGCGTGGGAGACCTACAGCTACCAGGCCTCGAAGGCCGCGCTGATCCACCTCACCCGGCGCATGGCGGCACGGCTGGTGCGCGACCAGATCCACGTCACCTCGATCGCCCCCGGCGCCTTTCCGAGCGACATGAACAAGGCCGCGCGCGACCATGGCGGCACCGTCGCGCAGGCCATCCCCGCCAAGCGCATCGGCGTGTCCGAGGACATGGCGGGCGCTGCGATCTACCTCGCCAGCCGGGCGGGCGATTATCTGGTGGGCGAAACCGTCACGGTGGACGGCGGGCTCGTCAACGCGGCGCTTGGCGCGAGCATCGACGGCTGACCCGCCGATGCTCCCCGCCTGAAGCTCAGCGGGCGATATCGCCCGCTGCCAGCACCGCCAGCGTCACCAGCTCGCTAGCGGTGGAGGTCATCGGCGCGATCTGCACCGACTTCTCCATGCCGATCAGCATCGGACCGATGGTGGAGTCGCCGCCCAGTTCGCGCAGCAGCTTGGCCGAGATATTGGCCGATTGCAGGCCCGGCATGATCAGGATGTTGGCCGGACCGGAGAGGCGCGCGAACGGATAGTTGGCGAGCAGCTTGGGGTTGAGTGCCACGTCCGGCGCCATGTCGCCTTCGTATTCGAACTGCACGCCGCGCGCGTCGAGCACCTTCACCGCATCGCGGATATTGTCGATCCACTTGCCCTCCGGATTGCCGAAGGTCGAGTAGCTGAGCAGCGCGACGCGCGGCTCATGGCCCATCCGCTTGGCGACCTGGACGGTGCGCTCGGCGATGTCGGCCAGTTCCTCGGCGCTCGGGCGCTCGCTCACCGTGGTGTCGGCGATGAACACGGTGTGCGACTGGCCGACCAGCACATGGATGCCGAAGGGCGTGCGGCCGTCGACCGGATCGATCACGCGGCGGACCTGGCGCATCGTCTCGGCATAGGTGCGGGTGACGCCGGTGATCATCGCATCGGCATGGCCCAGGCGGAGCAGCAGCGAGCCGAAGATGTTGCGATCACGATTGACCATCCGCTCGCAATCGCGACGCAGATAGCCGCGGCGCTGGAGGCGCTTGTACAGCGTCTCCACCATTTCCTCCACCAGCGGCGAATTGACGCTGTTGTGCAGTTCGAAATGGTCCGGGTTGGCGCCGAGCGCACGCAGCTGCTCGTGCACCGATTCTCGGCCGACGAGTACGGGCGTACCATAGCCGCCTTCCTGGAAGGCGATCGCGGCGCGCAGCACCACTTCTTCCTCACCCTCGGCAAAGATGACCCGCTTCGGCTGGGCGCGGGCGCCCTCATAGGCCATGCTGAGCACCGACGTGGTCGGGTTCATCCGCGCGCGCAGCTGCTGGCGATAGGCCGTCATGTCGATGATCGGCCGCGTCGCCACGCCCGAATCCATCGCCGCCTGCGCCACTGCCGACGGGATGATCTCGATCAGGCGCGGGTCGAACGGCGTCGGGATGATATAGTCGGGGCCGAAGCTGTGCGAGGTGCCATAGGCGCTCGCCACTTCCTCGGGCACTTGCTGGCGAGCGAGTTCGGCCAGCGCGCGAGCGGCGGCGACCTTCATCGCATCGTTGATGCCTGTCGCGCGCACGTCGAGCGCGCCGCGGAAGATGAAC
The DNA here is from genome assembly GCF_003950455.1 of Sphingomonas sp. ABOLE. Lineage (NCBI taxonomy): Bacteria > Pseudomonadati > Pseudomonadota > Alphaproteobacteria > Sphingomonadales > Sphingomonadaceae > Sphingomonas > Sphingomonas sp. ABOLE. Next base: position 206,976 of record NZ_QQWY01000001.1, on the reverse strand, counting down.
GGGAAGCAGAGCACGTTGTTGACCTGGTTCGGATAGTCCGAACGGCCGGTGGCGATGATCACGTCCGGACGCACGCGCTTGGCCTCGGGCGGGGTGATCTCGGGGTCCGGGTTGGCCATCGCGAAGATGATCGGCTTGGGTGCCATCTTCGCGAGCAGCTCAGCCGGCAGCGCATTGGCGGCCGAGAGGCCGAGGAACACGTCGGCGCCTTCCAGCGCCTCGGCAAGCGTGCGGCGATCGGTCTTGGCGGCGTGCGCGGACTGCCACTGATTCACGCCTTCGCGGCCCTGGTAGATCACGCCGGTGCGGTCGCACATCAGCAGATTGTCGTTGGGCAGGCCCATCGCCTTGATCAGCTCGGTGCAGGCGATCGCGGCGGCGCCGGCACCGTTGACGACGATCTTTGTCGTCTTGATGTCGCGACCGGTCAGGTACAGCGCATTGATCAGGCCGGCGGCGGCGATGATCGCGGTGCCGTGCTGGTCGTCATGGAACACCGGAATGTTCATGCGCTCGCGCAGCGTCTGCTCGATCACGAAGCATTCGGGGGACTTGATGTCCTCGAGGTTGATGCCGCCGAAGCTCGGCTCCATCAGCTCCACCGCGTCGATGAAGCGATCGACGTCCTCGGTCTTGAGCTCGAGATCGATCGAGTCGACATCGGCGAAGCGCTTGAACAGCACCGCCTTGCCTTCCATCACCGGCTTGGAGGCCAGCGCGCCGAGATTGCCGAGGCCCAGGATAGCGGTACCATTGGAGATCACGGCAACAAGGTTCCCCTTGGCCGTATAATCATAGGCGGTGGCAGGATTTTCGGCGATCGCCAGCACCGGCACGGCGACGCCGGGGGAATAGGCGAGCGCCAGATCCCGCTGGGTCGCCATCGGCTTGGAGGCGACGATCTCGATCTTACCGGGACGGCCTTCGGCGTGATAGCGCAGCGCCTCCCGATCGGAAAACTGGACGTTGCTCTCTTCGGCCATCCGCTCGGCTCCTAACTTCGTTGACTGTTTGCGCTCCTAAAGCAGCCAACAGCAGCGATTGCAAACCGCAGAAGGCGTTTTCCGTGCTTTCCCCTACGTCGCTTTAATATGATGAATTGCGTACAGCGCGCTGTCGCCGGAGCGCCAGATCGGCACGAGCCGCGGGTCACGAACGCCCGCCGGAAGCTGCACGTCGATAAGCCAGAGATAGTCGACCTGGTCGAGCGGCAGCGTCGGCACGAGTTGAGCGATGCCGTGGCGTTGGCGGCCCGCCCCGGTGGTGCCGACGCAATCGGGTGGCGAGACGAGCTGTGAGGGATCGGTCACGAAGCCCAGCGGCGCATAGCGCGATTCCAGCAGGTGGACCGACTTCACGGCCCAATGCGCGTTGACCCACGCATCGCGCTCCAGCGTGGCGAGATTGGCCAGGTGGGTGATCCGCGGGTTGCGCCACGCGCGCACGCCGCAATCGGCGAGGGTGAAGTTCAGCACCCGGCTGCCGCGCGCGACATGGTCGAGCGCCTGCAACTCGCGGTGGTAGCGCTGGCCATAGCCGATGAAGCTCACGGTGGTGACGCCGAAGCGCAGTACCAGCAGCGCGACTCCCGCGGCAGCGACCCAGGCGCGCGGGCGGCGCGGCACGCCGCTCCAGTCCTGCAACGCCAGCGCCAGCATCATGGCATGCGCGATCAGTCGTGCATCGACATTGGCGGTGCCCGAAAGCTGGTAGGGCGCCGCCAGGAACAGTGCGAAGCTCGCCCAGACCGCCAGCCGCCCCCCGCACGCTAGCCGCGCGCCGCGCAGCCGGCCATAGACGAGCACCACAAAGGCTGCGCCCAGGCTCGCCAGGTCGAACACCATGTTCTGGTCGCGCAGCATGTTGAACAGCGCGTCGATCTTGCCGGAGAAGTCCCAGACGGTCTTGCCGCCCTTCTCCCCGCCGGCGGAGAGAACCACCGGCACCGCTACGAACAGGAAGGGCCAGAGCCTGGCGGTGAGCGCAGCGAGGCCGCGCGGCTGCCACCAGCGCCCGATCTGCTCGGCCTCCCAGGCCGCGACCCACAGCAGCAGCAACGCGCCGCCCTCACCATGCCCCAGGAACAGCACCGGGGCGAACAGCGCGAAGACCAGCGCCCGGAGGGATTTGCGCCGCTCGAGCGCCATCCACAGCGCCCAGCCGCACAGCGACAAGGCCGCGCTCAGCGCATAGTTGACGAAGCCCCACAGGAAGGAATCGTTGTAGACGAACAGCAGCGCGAAGGGCAGCGCCGCCGCACCGCCCGGGTTCATTCGCCGGGTGACCGCCAGCAGCCCCAGCACGGTCAGCGCCGGCACCGCCGCGCAGACCAGCCACATCGCCGCCACCGGCCCCAGCAGCGGATGCAGCGCCTGGACGATAAGATCGGCGCCGAGGTTGAGGGTCGGCCGCCAGGCGAAGACGAAATAGCGATGGAGAATGTTCTCCGCCGGCGCCAGCTGCACCGCAAACCGCCCGATATGGCCCGGCACGTCGACCAGCGGCGGCACGCGCACGAACAGGAAGGGGAGGATCGACAGCATCGACAGCAGCAGGATCCAGTGCCAGCGCAGCACCGCTGCCTTGCCCGTCTGCGCGGAAAAGAAGGTCATGGGCCCGTGCCTTATCCCCAGTTTCCACCAGCGTCACCCCATGGCCGCGACTTGTGCCGCCCCCCATGCTTCCGGTAGCGAGGGTCGATGTCCTCTGCCGCCCCTACCCCGATGATGGCCCAGTATCTCGCGCTCAAGGAAGAGGCGGGGGATTGCCTGCTCTTCTACCGGATGGGCGATTTCTTCGAGCTGTTCTTCGAGGATGCGAAGACGGCGAGTTCGGTGCTCGACATCGCGCTCACCTCGCGCGGCGAGCATGAGGGCGACAAGATCCCGATGTGCGGCGTGCCGGTGCACGCGATGGAGGCCTATCTCGCCCGGCTGATCAAGGCCGGCCACCGCGTCGCCATCGCCAACCAGACCGAGACCCCCGAGGAAGCCAAGAAGCGCGCGGGCTCAAAGGCGCTGGTCTCGCGCGCGATCGTCCGTGTGGTGACGGCAGGCACGCTGACCGAGGAGGCGCTGCTCGACAGCCGCACCGCCAACTGGTGCGTGGCCGTGGGCGAAGCGGGCGGCGGGGTCGCGATCGCCTGCGCCGACATCTCCACCGGCCGGTTCGAGCTGATCGAGACCGATGCCGCGCGGCTGGGTGCCGAACTCGCTCGGCTCGATCCCGCCGAGACGATCGCCTGCGACACGACCGACTTTGCCGAACTGGCGACGGCACTCCGCCCCAAACTCGACTTCGACAGCGCTGGCGGCGAGGCGCGGCTGAAGCGGCTGTTCGGCGTGGCGACGCTCGATGGCTTCGGGCAGTTCTCCCGCGCCGGGCTGGCGGCGGCGGGCGGGCTGGTCGCCTATCTCGAGCATACCGCCAAGGGCTCGCTCCCCTTCCTGCGCCCGCCGCGCGTCAGCCGCGCCGAGGCGGCGATGGCGATCGACGCAGCGACGCGCGAGAGCCTCGAACTCACCGTCAGCGCTGCGGGCGCGCGAAAGGGCAGCCTGCTCGACGCGGTCGACCGCACGGTGACCGGCGCCGGCGCCCGCCTGCTCGGTGCCGATATCGCCGCGCCGCTGATGGACCGTGATGCGATCGACGCGCGGCTGGATCTGGTCACGCTGTTCCACGACGATGCCGGCCTGCGCGAGAATATCCGCGCGACGCTGCGTGCGCTGCCCGATATTGGCCGTGCGCTCGGCCGCCTTGCCGCCGGCCGCGGTTCGCCCCGCGACCTCGGCCAGCTTCGCGACGGGCTCGACGGCGCCTGGCGGCTGGGCGAAAAGCTCGACCGACTGGCCGACGCTCCCGCCCTGCTCCGCGAGCTTGCGCCCCAGCTGCGCGGCCATGGCGCGCTGATCGACCTGCTCAGTCGCGCGCTCGTCCCCGAGCCGCCGGTCGATGCCGCGCATGGCGGCTATATCGCCGAGGGCTATGACGCCGCGCTCGACGACCTGCGCGACGCCGGCGCCGGCGGCCGCCGCGCCATCGCCCTGCTGGAGGCCGAGTATCGCAGCCGCACCGGCATCACCGCGCTCAAAATCCGCCACAACGGCGTGCTCGGCTATCATATCGAAGTCCCCGCGCGCTCGGCCGACGCGCTGATGAAACCCGATAGCGGCTTCACCCATCGCCAGACGCTGGCCGGCGTCGTCCGCTTCAACGCGCCCGAGCTGCACGACGTGGCGGTGAAGGTAACCCAGGCCGGCGCGCACGCGCTCGCCGCAGAGGCCGCGCATCTCGAGGACCTGACCGGCCAGGCGCTCGCCCGCCGCGAGCCGATCGCTGCGACCGCCGACGCGCTCGCCCGGATCGACGTGGCAGCCGGTCTCGCCGAGCGCGCGGCCGAAGGCGGCTGGGCGCGCCCCGACTTGGTCGAGCATAGCTGCTTCGAGATCGAAGGCGGTCGCCACCCAGTGGTCGAGGCCGCCGTGTCGCGCGCCGGCGGCCGCTTCGTCGCCAACGACTGCAGGCTTTCCGAGGATTCGCGCCTATGGCTGGTCACCGGCCCCAACATGGGCGGCAAGTCGACCTTCCTGCGCCAGAACGCACTGATCGCGGTGCTCGCCCAGGCCGGCAGCTACGTCCCCGCCACCCGCGCAACGCTGGGACTGGTCGACCGGCTGTTCAGCCGCGTCGGCGCCTCGGACAATCTCGCCCGCGGCCGCTCAACCTTCATGGTCGAGATGGTCGAGACCGCCGCGATCCTGGCACAGGCGACCCCGCGCAGCTTCGTGATCCTCGACGAGGTGGGCCGCGGCACCTCGACTTATGACGGGCTCGCGATCGCCTGGGCGGTGGTGGAGGCGATCCACGAGGAAAATCGCTGCCGCTGCCTGTTCGCCACCCATTATCACGAGCTGACCCGGCTGGCCGAGCGCTGCGACGCGCTCACTCTTCACCATGTCCGCGCCCGCGAATGGAAGGGCGAACTGGTGCTGCTCCACGAGCTGGCGGACGGCCCGGCGGATCGCAGCTACGGCATCGCCGTCGCGCGGCTCGCGGGCATGTCGCCCGCCACTGTCAAGCGCGCCAAGGCGGTGCTCGACAAGCTCGAGGCCGGCCGCGCCAAGACCGGCGGGCTGGCCGCCGGCCTCGACGATCTGCCGCTGTTCGCCGCCGTCGCGCACGCCGAGGACGAGAAGGTAGACGCGCTGCGCCACGAACTCGACGCGCTCGACATCGACTCCCTCAGCCCGCGCGAGGCGCTGGACGTGCTGTACAAGCTGAAGGGGTTGGCGGCGGAGGCCTAGGCGGCCGCGCGTTCCGTGTGCGCTTCTAGGAAGGCCGCCGCTGCATCAGCCGGCAGCGGTCGCGAGAACAGATAGCCCTGATATTCGTGGCACCCATACGAACGCAGGAAGCCTTGCTGCAATTCGTCTTCCACGCCTTCCGCGGTCACGCCGATGCCGAGCGACTGGCCGATCCCCAGCACCGCCTGGATGATCGCCCGCGCATCCTTCGAACGGGCGAGGTCGCGGACGAAGCTCTGGTCGATCTTCACGCGATCCACCGCCAGCTTGTGGAGGTGCGAGAGGCTCGAATAGCCCGTGCCGAAATCGTCGAGCACCAGTTGCACGCCCGCCTTGCGCAACCGGCCCAAAACCAGTTCGACGCTGGCATCCATGGCCAGCATCGTGCTTTCGGTGACTTCGAGCTGCAATTGCCGGGGATCCATCCCGTGCCGCGCAAGGATGGCGAGGATGCGGGAGTCGATGTCCGGACTGCGCAGCTGGATTGGCGACAGGTTCACTGCCAGCGAAAGCGACGGGAAGCGTACCATCATCGCAGCCGCGCGATCGAGCACCCATTCGCCGAGCGGCACGATCAGCCCGCTCGCCTCGGCAACGGGAATGAAGCGCAGCGGCGGGATCGTGCCTTGCTGCGGATGGTGCCAGCGCACCAGCGCCTCGACCCCGACGACGCGGTGGCCGCCGGCATCGATCACCGGCTGGTAATGGAGGTCGAGCTGGTCACCCACAGCAAGCGCAGTGCGCAGATCCGCTTCCAACGTCCGGCGCGCCTGCACTTCGGCCGCCAGCGCGGCATCGTAGAGGCGAAAGGCGTTGGCCGGCTGGCGCTTCGCCTCGTAGAGCGCGAATTCGGCGCGGCGATGCAGTTCTGCGGGGGACAGGCCGGGTTCCGCCCAGGCGCAACCGACCGAGACGCCGAGCGTGACGGCCCCCGAAGGCCCGACGAGCGGCGCGTCGATCAGCGCGAGCACCCGCCTGCATGCCGCCTCGGCAGCGGCGGCGTCGCCGCAATCCTCAAGCAGCACCGCGAAACTGTCGCCACCGGTCCGCGCCACACGGTCCGACCCGCGGGCAGCGCCCGCGAGCCGGTAGGCGAAAGCTCGGAGCAGGGCATCGCCGACGCCATCCCCGAAAGCGTCGTTGATGTCCTTGAACTGGTAGAGGTCGATCAGCACCAGCGCAGGCCCCGACGGTGGACACGTCGCCAGCGCACCGGTCAGTTGCTCGTTGAGCGCGGCGCGGTTGGGCAGGCCGGTCAACGTGTCGTGATAGGCAAGGTGACGAATACGCGATTCCGCGGCGCGCAACGGCGTGATGTCGGTAAGGATCGTCAGCACCAGCGGCGTGTCACCAACGACGATCCGGCGGCGGCGGGTGACCAGGTTCCGTACCGTTCCGTCATGGCCGACGAGCAGCTCTTCGGTCTCGAGGTCCTTGCCGGTTGCGAAGACCTGGGCATGTTCGGCGACGAAGCGGGTGATCTGTTCGGGCGAGAGATAGGCCTCGATCGGCGTCGAGAGCCAATGCGCCCGGTCTTTGCCGACCAGATCGCAATATGCCTGGTTCACTTCGACGATGCGATCGTCCTGGTCGATCAGCAGCACCGGCGAGGGCAATGCCTCCAGCATCATCCGCATACAGGCGCCGAGCGCCGTGTCCGCGTCTCCCTGCTCTGCCTGCTGCATCGGGCGCTCCGCTGCCAATAATCCCTGGAGCGTGCGGCTCTGCCCTTTCGACTCGGGCGCTGCCTAGTTGGGGTAAATCCATATCGGAAGCGTAATTTTCCGATAACTAAACGCCCTGGCTGGGCGCCCTTTCGCGGTGGGCCCAAAATGAAAGAGGCCGCCGGGCCCTTCTCCAAGGTACCCGGCGACCCCCGACATGGTCAGCGGCCGGAGAGCTCCAGCCCGGGAGACCATGCGGACCGCATTACCTGCAACTGCCACCGTTGGCTGGAGGAGGATACCTCCCGGCGGCACTATGGATGGAGGGCTTCCATCCACGCGGCAGGATCAGCGGCGCGTCTCCCGAACGAACTGAACCGACCTCACTGCTGAACCATGAGACATCGGATCACCTCCTTTCGCTTGTTGAAGAGCCTGTGCCTCTCGACACACTTGACATGTAGGATGACCGTGAGTCGCAGAACAAGTCTTGTAAAAGATTTTTATCGGTGCGATTCTGGACGTCTGGGCCGAAGCGATGTGCCGCATCGCCTATTTGCGGCAATCCTCCACCACCCGCAGGATCTCCGGCCAGGCCGGAATCACCAGCACCGGCAGGCCGCCCCCCTCGATCACGAACCGCCCGCGGCTGAAGCCAAGCGCGTCGAGAAAGCCGTCGTTCGCCGCAAAGGTCATGGCGATCATGCCGGATGCGCCGATGTCGGGCGTGGCGGGGATGGCCCGCACGGCGCTGGTGGTGCGCAGCGTAAGCGTCGTCGGCGCTTTGCCGGTACGCGACAGCGTCACGCGGCGCGCCGCCAGATCGCAGCGCAGGGTGGCGAGCGGCGCGCCACCAGCGACGCCGTAGGTAGCGCTGCCGGCCCGATAGCGCCAGTCGCCGGGCGTGAGCGGCCAGTCACGCCAGTCCGCCCCGCGCGTCGGAGCGGGCGGCGGCGGCGCGGGTGCAGGCACAGGCAGCGGCCGGGGCGCAGATGCGGGTGGCGGCGTGGAGGGAGCGGGCACGCAGCCGGCGAGCGCGATGAGGCCGACGCCGGCGAACAGGGAAAGCAAACGCATGGCCGGGCTTATGGACGCGTGCGGGGGGCGGCTCAACCTGCGGCTGCAGCGATCACGACGGAACGCAAGCTGGCGGCGATGCGTGGGGCGTCAGGCGGCGCGAGGGACGATCCGATCGAGCGCGCCGTTCATGGCGCGTCTGGCTTCTTCGAGATCGAAGTCCATCTGCAGACCGAGGAAAAAGCCCTCTGACATGCGGAGATAGCGCGTCAGGCGCAGATCGGCGTTGGCATCGACAGGCGCGTCCCCCGCGACAACCGCAGCCAGCTTCACCGGATCGAGACCGGTACCGGCTGCCAGCTCTACCAGTGGGAGGTCGGCGCCGACGAGAAACGCCTCACGCAGGACGTCCCCCGGGTGGACATTGTCCAGCCGGCCATAGTCAGGCGGCAAAGCGGGCCGCATAGATTGCAGGTCGATAGCGCGGTTCCGGTATCGGCAACCCGTTTGCCCGCGCTGCCTCAATCCACCCGTCGATCGCTTCCCGAACATTGGCAAGCGCAAGTTCGGGCGTGTCGCCATGCGTCGTGCAATAACGCAGGTCCGGAACATCGGCGATCCAGCACCCATCCTCGTCCGACCATAGAAGATTGATGTGATAATGCGGCGCGCTCATTCTTCCATACTCAGCCCGAACTCAGCCACCATAGCAAGAAACTGGCGCACCTGATAGCGCTTGGCGTCCTTGCCATCGGGTTGAACGGTCAAAACGAACGGCACCGCCGGGTGGACATATTGGCGATGGCTGCCCTTGGTGCGATCCAGAATGAAGCCGAACGCCTCCAGCAGGCGCTCGAAGTCCCGGAATGCGAGCGCGGCACGCGGATCGCTGAGTAACTGCGCATAAAGCTTAGAAATGCGGACCATGGCTCGCTTACTCGTCAAATAGGCGAGTCACTCAATAATGCTGAACACGCGCGAAAAGCGAGAGCCAAACCGTTCGCTACCCTACCCCCGCCGCGGCCCGCCGAACTTGGTCTTGGTCTGCTGGCCGAACCGCGTCTTGCGCGTACCCGGCTTGCCTTCGTTGCTCCGCCCCATCACCGGCGCCTTGCGCTCGCCCTCGGGGAGTCCAAGTTCCTCCGCTTCCAGCGCGCGGATCTCGTCGCGCAGGCGGCCGGCTTCCTCGAACTCCAGGTTCGCCGCCGCGTCGCGCATCTTCTTTTCGAGTTCTTCGATATAGCCGCGCAGATTGTGGCCGACCATGTGCGGGCGGTCGGCATCGATCTCCACCGTCACCCCGTCCTTCGAGGCGACATGGGCGATGATGTCGCCGATATTCTTCTTGACCGTCTCCGGCGTGATCCCGTGTTCGAGATTGTACGCCATCTGCTTCTCGCGGCGGCGGCCGGTTTCGGCGAGCGCGCGTTCCATGCTGCCGGTCATGCGATCGGCATAAAGGATCACCCGCCCCTCGACGTTGCGCGCGGCGCGGCCGATCGTTTGGATCAGCGAGGTCTCGGAACGCAGAAAGCCTTCCTTGTCGGCATCGAGGATCGCGACCAGCCCGCATTCGGGGATGTCGAGCCCCTCGCGCAGCAGGTTGATGCCGATCAGCACGTCGTACACGCCCATGCGCAGGTCGCGGATCAGTTCGATGCGCTCCAGCGTCTCGGTGTCCGAGTGCATGTAGCGGACCTTCACGCCCGCCTCATGCATGTACTCGGTCAGGTCCTCGGCCATGCGCTTGGTGAGCGTGGTGACGAGCGTGCGATAGCCCTTGGCCGCGGTCGCCTTGCACTCCTGGATCAGGTCCTGCACCTGTTCCTCGACCGGGCGGATCTCCACCGGCGGATCGATCAGCCCGGTCGGGCGGATCACCTGCTCGACGAACACGCCGCCGGTGCGCTCCATCTCCCAGTCGCCGGGGGTGGCCGAGACATAGGTGGTCTGCGGCCGCATCGCGTCCCATTCGTTGAAGCGTAAGGGCCGGTTGTCGATCGCGCTCGGCAGCCGGAAGCCGTATTCGGCGAGCGTCAATTTGCGCTTGTGGTCGCCGCGCGACATGCCGTTGATCTGGCCGATCGTCTGGTGGCTCTCGTCGACGAAGAGCAGTGCGTTTTCGGGCAGATATTCGAACAAGGTGGGCGGCGGTTCGCCGGGCAGGCGGCCGGTGAGGAAGCGGCTGTAATTCTCGATGCCCGCGCAGGAGCCGGTGGCCGCAATCATCTCCAGGTCGAAATTGGTGCGCTGCTCCAGCCGCTGCAGCTCCAGCAGCTTGCCCTCGGCTTCCAGTTCCTTGAGCCGCTCGGTCAGCTCGTGGCGGATCGCCTCCATCGCCTGCTTCAGCGTCGGCCCCGGCGTGACGTAGTGGCTGTTGGCATAGACGCGGACATAGTCGAGGCTCGCCACCTTCTTGCCGGTCAGCGGATCGAACTCGACGATCTCCTCGATCTCGTCGCCGAAGAAGCTGATCCGCCAGGCGGTATCCTCATAGTGCGAGGGGAACAGCTCGAGGTTGTCGCCACGCACGCGGAAGGCGCCGCGCCCGAAGGCGGCGTCGTTGCGCTTGTACTGGAGGGCCACCAGCTTGCGGATGATCTCGCGCTGGTCGACCACCTGGCCCTTCTTCAGGTCGAAGATCATCGCCGAATAGGTCTCGACCGAGCCGATACCATAGAGGCACGAGACCGAGGCGACGATGATCACGTCGTCCCGCTCGAGCAGCGATCGGGTCGCGGCGTGGCGCATCCGGTCGATCGCCTCGTTGATCGAGCTCTCCTTCTCGATATAGGTGTCCGAGCGCGGCACATAGGCCTCGGGCTGGTAGTAATCGTAATAGCTGACGAAATATTCGACCGCGTTTTCGGGGAAGAAGCTCTTGAACTCGCCATAGAGCTGCGCGGCGAGGATCTTGTTGGGCGCGAGGATCAGCGCGGGGCGCTGCAGTTCCTCGATCACCTTTGCCATCGTATAGGTTTTGCCAGACCCGGTGACGCCGAGCAGCACCTGGTCGCGCTCGCCCGCCAGCGCCTGCTCGACCAGCTCCGGAATCGCGAAGCGCTGATCGCCCGAGGGCTGGTAATCGGAGACGAGCTTGAACTTCTTGCCGCCCTCCGCCTTTTCCGGGCGCTGCGGGCGGTGGGGGATGAAGGCCTGCCCCGTTTCGGGCTCGGCAAGGTTGGTCCGGATCTGGATCGCCATGGCCGGAATATGGGGTGCGGGGCGCCGTCTGAAAAGCGGCCTTTCGACCAAGAACTTGGGCGATCAGGGTGTTGGCCGGTACGCGATGCGCCACATCGCAAGGCCGATGCCGCCCGCGAACAGTGCCACCGCCATCGCTTGGGCGAGCTTGAACGCCAGCCCCAGCAGCCAGCTGCGCGTGTCGATCGGCGCCAGGCTGAACAGGCCGCCGCCGCTCTGCGCGCCGACGAACAGGCCGAGCGCGAGCAATCCCGTCACCCCGGCGGCATAGCGCCCTCGGCGCAGCCCGATCGCATGCAGCAGCAACCAGATCGGCCCGCCCACCGCGGCGAGCGCCAGTCCGGCGAACAAAGTCCCGATCGCCCAGCCTGCCAGCAGCGCCAGCGGCGCACGCTGCCCCGCCGCGATCAGCAGCATCAGGATCAGCAGCCCACCCAGGCCGCTTCCGGCGACCAGCGCCTTCGCGATCTGCCCGCCGCTCGTTTCAAGATGGCGCCCCGCGCCAATATCGTCGTGCATCCGTCCCCGCCCCTCGCTCCTTCTTAGGAACGGTTGCGAAGCGTCTCAACCTCAGCGGAAGCGGTCGAAGCGCCCCTCGGCACGGCACGTCGCGATGCCCTGGTCGCTCGGCGCCGGTGGTGGCATGCTGATCGCAGGCACGTCGAAGCTGCGGCCGATAGCATGATCGACGAAGCGATCGGCACCGGTCCCGCCACAGCGGAGCATCGCCGCGAGCAGGTCCGGCGGGGTGCGATAGGCTTCCCAGGAAAGCCGGAAGGTGCCCCAGTGGATCGGCAGCGCCCAAGGGCGACCGAGTCCGTCCCATACCCGGATCGCGTCGCGCGGGCCGATATGGGCGTCGGCTGCCATCTGGCCCGGCTTGAAACGGAACGCGCCGATCGGAAGCGCGGCGAAGCGCACCGGACCGAGTGCGGCGGCTTCGGCGGGCCACTTCCCGTCACCCCAGCCGGTATCGCCGGCAAAGAACAGGTTGCCGCCGGGCAGCGTCACCACGAAACTCGACCAGAGCGCGCGGTTGCGATCGGCGAACCAGCGGCTGCTCCAGTGATGGTTGCGGGTCACCACGACATCGATGCCGGGCCGCAAGGTCAGCCGCTGCCCCCAGTCCAGCCCGCGCGCCGGCACCCCCGCCTGCCCGATCACGCTGTCGTTGCCGAGCCCGGTGACGATCAGCGGGCGATCACGCTGCCAGATCGTCTTCAGCGTCGCGAGGTCCAGATGATCGTAATGATTGTGGCTGACGACGATCAGGTCGATCCTGGGCAGGTCCGCCAGCCGCACGCCCGGTGCCGCCACCCGCTTGGGCCCGATGCCAAGCGGCCCCGCCACGTCGCTCCACACCGGATCGGTGAGGATGTTCAGACCCTGGCTCTGGATCAGCACGCTGGCATGGCCGATCCAGGTGACCTTCATCGCCTGCCCGTCCACCCGCGCCGGCGGAAGCCCCGGGGTGACCGGCACGCTGGCAGGCCAGGGCGGCTGTTGGGTCATGCTCAGGAAGCGCTGCACGAGAAACGCGAAGCCCGTCGCTGGGACCGGCGCGCTGTCGCCATCGGGGTTGGCAAAGCGCGCCCCGTCGAAATGCGCGGTCTCCGGGCCCCGATAATAAGTGCGATCGAGGAAGGGAGGTACCAATGTCAGGAACAGGCACAGCGCCACCACGATCCAGAGCAAGAGTCCGACAAGTGCCTTGGCCATGGTCGCAATACGCATGGCCGCGGGTGATGGCCGCAAAGCCCCTTGCGATCAACCGCCCCGATCCCCTAGCGCGGGCGCCATGACGCTGCCCCGCACGCAAGAGGAAGCCGCCGCCGAGCTCGAGAAGCTCGCCGCCGAGATCGCGCACCATAATCGCCGCTATCACGATGCCGACGCGCCCGAGATCAGCGACGCGGACTTCGATGCGCTGGTCCGCCGCAACGCCGAGATCGAAGCCGCCTTCCCCGAGCTGGTGCGCGCCGATTCGCCCTCGCGCCAGATCGGCGCCACGCCTTCGGGACCGCTCGCCAAGGTGGCACATGCGCGGCAGATGTTCAGTCTGGACAATGGCTTTGCCGACGAGGACGTGGCCGACTTTCTCGGCCGCGTGCGCCGTTTCCTCAAGCTGGCCGACGATGCGCCCGTCGAACTCACCGCCGAGCCCAAGATCGACGGCCTGTCCTGCTCGCTGCGCTACGAGGACGGGGTGCTGGTGCAGGCCCTCACCCGCGGCGACGGCCGGATCGGCGAGGACGTGACCCCCAATGTCCGCACCATCGCCGACATCCCCCACCGGATCGAAGGCGCACCGCCGGTCTGCGAGGTGCGCGGCGAAGTCTATATGGCCAAGGCCGATTTCGCGGCGCTCAACGCGCGGCTGCTGCTCGAAGCCGAGGAGACCGGCAAGGAAGCCCGGCAGTTCGCCAACCCGCGCAATGCCGCTGCCGGCTCGCTGCGCCAGAAGGACGCCGCCGTCACCGCGACGCGACCGCTGCGCTTCCTCGCCTGGGGCTGGGGCGAGCTGAGCGAACCGCTCGCCGTCAAGCAGTACGAGGCGATCGACCGCATCCGCGCCTGGGGCTTCCCGGTCTCCGACCTGTTCGTCCGCGCGCCCGCGCTGGCGGATGCCCTCGCCCAGTATCGCGCGATCGAGACCCGCCGCGCCGATTTGCCGTTCGACATCGACGGCGTGGTCTACAAGGTCGACCGGCTCGATTGGCAGGAACGGCTCGGCTATGTCGGCCGTGCCCCGCGCTGGGGCCTTGCGCACAAATTCCCCGCCGAGCGCGCGCAGACCACGCTCCAGGCGATCGACATCCAGGTCGGCCGCACCGGCAAGCTCACACCGGTCGCGCGGCTGGAGCCAGTGACGGTGGGCGGCGTCGTCGTCAGCAACGCGACGCTGCACAATGCCGACGAGATCGCGCGCCTGGGCGTCCGCCCGGGCGACCGCGTCGTGCTCCAGCGGGCCGGCGACGTGATCCCGCAGATCGTCGAGAACCTCACCCGCGACGAGCCGCGCGCCGAGTGGCACTTCCCCACCCACTGCCCGATCTGCGAGTCCGAAGCGGTGGCCGAGGAAGGCGAAGTCGATGTCCGCTGCACCGGCGGGTTGATCTGCCCGGCGCAGCGGCTGGAGCGCTTGAAGCATTTCGTCAGTCGCGGCGCACTCGATATCGACGGGCTGGGCGAGAAGACGCTGATCGAGCTGCTCGACCTGGGCTGGATCGCCGAGCCGGCCGACATCTTCCGCCTGGCGCAGCATCGCGACGCACTGCTCGGCCGCGAAGGCTGGCAGGAAAAGTCGGTCGACGGCCTGCTCGCCGCGATCGAGGCGAAGCGCGCGCCCGACGCGGCGCGGCTGCTGTTCGGCCTCGGTATCCGCCACATCGGCGCGATCACCGCGCGCGACCTGCTCAAGCGCTATGTCACCCTCCCGGCGTTGGAGGCGCTGGCCGACGAGCTGATCGCGCTGCGCGAGGCCACGCCGCTCCAGCTTGGCGAAACCGAGGCGAAGCACCGCACGCGACTCGACAAGGCGATGGCCGAACGGATCGGCGTCGAGAATGTCGGTGCCGCCGTCGGCCATGCGCTGGCGGACTTCTTCCATGAGCCGCACAACCGGGCAGTCTGGGCCGACCTGCTCCGCGAAGTGTCGCCGCCGCCCTTCGTGGTCGAATCGCGCGACTCGGAGGTGACCGGCAAGACGCTAGTCTTCACCGGCACGCTGGAAGCGGTGAGCCGCGACGAGGCCAAGGCGCAGGCCGAGCGGCTGGGTGCGCGCGTTTCGGGATCGGTATCCGCGAAGACGGACATGGTGATCGCCGGGCCGGGCGCCGGATCGAAGCTCAAAAAGGCTGCGGATCTCGGAATCCGGGTGATCAGCGAGAGCGATTGGCTGGCAATCGTAAGCGCTTCCGAGTGATGCCTTTTTGCAACGCACCATAGTGGAACGTTGCACACATATTGACTGTCACAATTCCGCAATCAAAGCCAAGCAGGGGGGCAACCAGACAGATGGCGTGCAAAGCGCCACGACTGGTAGCCACAGGCTAAAAAAGGGAACTCTCGATGCGAACGCACTATCTTGCAGGCGTGGCCGCTGCCGCGCTGCTCATTCCGGTTGCAGCACACGCGCAGGAAACGACCTCGACGATTCGCGGCACGGTGACCGCCAACGGCGCGCCGGTTGCCGATGCGACCATCGTCACCATCCACGTGCCGTCGGGCACGCGTTCGCAGGCGAAGACCGACGCGCAGGGCAACTTCACCGTCGCCGGTCTCCGCACGGGTGGCCCCTACACGGTGGAAGTGACGAGCTCGGCCGGCAACCAGACCGTCACCGACATCTACACCCTCGTCCAGCAGGCCTATGCGCTGCCGATCGAGCTGAGCGCCGACACCGGCAGCGAGATCGTCGTCACCGCCTCGACCATCAAGGGCGCCGGCATTACCTCGAACGGTCCGTCGACCGTCCTCGACGCGGTGCAGATCGGCAAGGTCGCCTCGGTCAACCGCGACATCCGCGACATCCAGCGCCGCGACCCGTTCGCTGCGGCCGACATCTCGAACAACGGTGACCGTGGCGGCGCGATTTCGTTCGCCGGCGTCAACCCGCGCTTCAACCGCTTCACCATCAACGGCGTGACCGTCGGCGACACCTTCGGCCTCAACCAGGACGCCAGCCCGAACATCCGCGGCCCGGTGCCCTTCGACGCGCTCGCCCAGGTCTCCGTCTCGGTCGCCCCCTATGACTTCCGCCAGAGCGGCTTCCAGGGCGGTGCGATCGACACCGTGCTCAAGTCGGGCACCAACGAGTTCCACGGCACCGGCTTCTACTCGCAAAATACCGACGGCCTGAGCGGCACGAAGATCGGTAACACCGTCTTCAACCGCCCGAAGTTCAAGTCGGAAACCTATGGCGCCACGCTGAGCGGCCCGATCCTCAAGGATCGCCTGTTCTTCATGGTCTCGGGTGAGCGCAACACCGATCCGCGGCCCTATTCGACCCAGGTCTCGTCGTACCCGAACCCGGCCCTCCTCACCACCGCGATCAACGACATCAGCGCGATCGCCAAGAACAGCTACAGCATCGAACCGGGCACCGCGCTGTCGATCAACGACCGCAAGGACGAGAAGATCGTCGGCCGTATCGACTGGAACGTCACGACGGGCCAGAAGCTGTCCTTCTCGTACGTCAATTCGTACAACGTGCAGGGCAGCCAGAACAACACCAGCACCTCGAGCACGACCTACGGCCTCAGCACCAATGCCTATGCGCTGAGCGAGCTGCTCCGCGCCGGCATCCTCCAGCTGAACTCCGACTGGACCAGCAATTTCTCGACCGAAGCGCGCCTGATCTACCGCTGGACCCGCCGCGGCCAGGAGCCGTTCGGCGGCCGTCCGAACGGCCAGCTGGGCGTGTGCGACGACGCGGTGTCCACCGCTGCATCGTCGGCCACTGCCTGCGGTAGCGGCATTCCGACCGTGTATTTCGGCCCGGACAATTCGCGGCAGACCAACGAGCTGTTCTACGACACCTGGGCCGGCTCGTTCGCGACCCGCTACCAGACCGGCAACCACGAAATCCGCGCACTGATCGACGTCACCCAGAACCGCACGTTCAACAACTTCGTGCAGAACAGCCTGGGCAGCTGGTATTTCGACTCGATTGCCGACTTCCAGGCGCGTCGTGCGAACAGCGTGACCTATGCGGGCATCATCGGCGGCGGCAGCAGCGCCGCAGCGGATTTCCACTACACCGCCTATACGCTGGGCGCACAGGATGACTGGCAGGTGACGGATGCACTCCGCGTCACTGCGGGTATGCGCTACACCATGTACGGCATGCGCGACGTACCGACGCTGAATCCCTACTTCACCCAGCGCTACGGCTTCTCCAATCTCAAGACCTACAAGGGTCTCGATCAGTTCGAGCCCCGCCTGAGCTTCGAGTACAAGCCGGCTGCCAAGCCCTACAGCTTCCGCGGCGGCGCCGGCATCTTCGGCGGCGGTTCGCCCGACATCTATCTGTCGAACAGCTTCTCGAACACCATCACCACCAACTCGCTGACCATCCAGCGCGACGCCTCCTGCAACACCGCGGGCACGCTCTGCGACATCGCGCTCAACAACGTCACCGGCAAGGCCCCGGCTGCGCTGATCGCCGCCGCGTCCAACGTGACGGGCAGCACCTCGCTGCCGCGCACCAACACCGGCGCGATCGCTCCGGGCTTCCACCTGCCGCGTTCGCTCAAGGCGACGCTGTCGGGTGACCTGAACCTGTGGGGCTTCAACTTCGGCGCCGACTATTACTACTCGAACACGCTCGACACGCCGGTGTTCGTCGATGCGCGCTCGGTGGTGGTCGGCACGCTGCCGGACGGCCGTCCGCGCTACAACGGCCTGCTCGGCTTCTCCGACAACAACTACGACATCCTGGTCACCAGCGCGCACAAGGGCCGCTCGCACATCGGCGTGATCCGCTTCGACAAGAAGTTCGACTGGGGCCTGTCGTTCGGCGGCAGCTACACGCTGCAGGACGTCCGCGACGTCGGCAACGCCACCTCGTCGACGATCAACTCGAACTATCGCAACCAGTTCTTCGCCGATCCGAACTTCCCGGTCCTCGGCACCTCCAGCGATCAGATCAAGTGGTCGTACAAGTATAACATCGGCTTCGATCATGCTTTCTTCGGCGACTATCGCACCGTGATCCAGCTGTTCGGCGAAACCCGCGCGGGACGTCCGTACAGCTACACGATGCGCGACTCGGCGGCGAACCGCACCGACGTGTTCGGCACCGTCCTCACCGGCGGCACCACCAACACCAACCTGCTGTACGTGCCGAAGGCGGGAACCGACGCGATCGTCCAGTACGACAGCGACGCGACCAAGAATGCGCTGGAAGCACTGATCAACAACAGCGCGCTGAAGAACTATCGCGGCCAGATCGCGCCGAAGAACATCGCCCGCAACCGCGCCTTCACGCAGATCGACATCCACCTCGAGCAGGAAATCCCGACCTTCGTGGGCCGTTCGCGTCTGTCGGTGTTCGCTGACATCAACAACCTGCCGAACCTGCTGAACAAGAACTGGGGCGGCCTGCGCCAGTTCGGCTTCCCGTACGCGGCCTCGGTCGTGACGGTGAACTGCGTCACCGCCGCGGGCGCGGTGGTGCCGGCAGGCACCGCGATCGGCACGGCGGCCAACCCGGCCAATGGCTGCGCCAAGTACCAGTATTCCAGCTACCAGGCGCCGAACGACTCTGCCGTCAACTTCAACGGCTCGTTCTACGCCATCCGCGTCGGCGCCCGCTTCACCTTCTAAGCGGCACGACCGACCCTTTCGAAATGCCGGGCGCTCCCCAAGCGCCCGGCATTTTTTTTGCCCCCTCGCCGTCCCGATGGTACAGGCGCAGCGTGGCAAAGACTTCGCTTCCGCAGACCAACACCCGGACCTTGGGCCTTTCCAAGCCCGATCTGTTTTCGCGTCCCTTCTTCGAAGACAAGGGCCGGGCCTTCTGGATTCTCCAGGCGACCGGCTGGAGCGGCTATCTGCTGCTGCGCTCGGTATCTTCGATCTCGAACGGATTTTCGGTCGAGGGGCTGATCAAGGCGATCATCGAGGCGATCGTCGGCTATTGCCTGACGCTGCTGCTCTCCGCGCTCTACGGTTTCTACCGCCGGCTGCCGCGCATCCCGGCAGTGCTGCTAACCCTCGCCACGCTGGGGGCCGCGACGCTGATCTATGCGGTGCTGGAGGCCTTCACCTATTCGTTCACCGCAGCCGAGGCCGGGATCACCGTCGCCCGCGTGATCGGCTACAGCTTCCTCACCTTCACGGTGCTGGCGGGCTGGTCGGCGCTCTATTTCGGGATCAATTTCTACCTGATCGTCGAGCAGCAGATCGACCAGATGCAGATCCTGGAGAACCAGGCCTCCAGCGCCCAGTTGGCGATGCTGCGCTACCAGCTCAACCCGCATTTCCTGTTCAACACGCTCAATTCGATCTCGACGCTGGTGCTGCTCAAGCAGACCGAAAAGGCGAACATCATGCTGTCGCGCCTTTCCTCCTTCCTGCGCTACACGCTAGCCAACGAGCCGACCGCGCACGTCACGCTGGCGCAGGAGATCGAGACGCTGAAGCTCTACCTCGAGATCGAGAAGATGCGCTTCGACGAACGGCTGCGGATGCATTTCGATCTCGATCCGCGCGTCGCCAAGGGCCGGCTGCCGTCGCTGCTGCTCCAGCCGCTGGTCGAAAACGCGATCAAATATGCCGTCAGCACACAGGAGGACGGCGCCGACATCATCGTTTCGGCTCGGCTCACCGGCGATAGGGTGCAGATCGCCGTGTCCGATACGGGTCCGGGATTGATCGAAGCGCGTCCACGGCCGACGCTCTCTACCGGCGTGGGGCTCGCCAATATTCGGGAACGGCTGGTTCAGGCTTTCGGGCCTGACCATCGTTTCGAGACGCGAACGAAACCTGGGGAAGGTTTCAGCGTTGAGATCGAAATACCGTTCCAGCTAGAGGAACCGAACCGAGAGGCCGCATGACCATCCGTACCATCCTCGTTGACGACGAATCCCTGGCGATTCAGGGGCTCGAGCTCCGGCTGCAGGAGCATGAGGATGTCGAAATCATCGACAAATGCTCCAATGGCCGCGAAGCCATCCGATCAATCAAGACGCACAAGCCAGACCTCGTTTTCCTCGACATCCAGATGCCGGGGTTCGACGGGTTCTCGGTGATCCAGGGGCTGATGGAAGTCGAGCCGCCGCTGTTCGTCTTCGTCACCGCCTATTCAGACCATGCCATCCGCGCCTTCGAGGCGCAGGCAGTGGACTATCTCATGAAGCCGGTGGAGCCCTCGCGGCTCGCCGACACGCTCGACCGCGTCCGCCAGCGCCTCACCGAGAAGCGCGGCGTGGAGGAAGTGGAAAAGCTGAAGGAAGTGCTCGCCGAAGTGGCGCCGGATGCGGTGGACGACATCGCCACCGGTGACGGCACCGAGCCGGCCTCCAGCCGCTTCGAGAAGCTGATCAACATCAAGGATCGCGGCCAGATCTTCCGCGTCGACGTCGACACGATCGAGCGGATCGACGCCGCCGGCGATTACATGTGCATCTATACCGGCGACAACACGCTGATCCTGCGCGAGACGATGAAGGATCTGGAGAAGCGGCTCGATCCGCGCCGCTTCCAGCGCGTCCACCGCTCGACCATCGTCAATCTCGACCTGGTCCGTCAGGTGAAGCCGCACACCAATGGCGAATGCTTCCTGGTGCTCAACTCGGGCGCGCAGGTGAAGGTGTCGCGCTCCTACCGCGACGTGGTGGCGCGCTTCGTCCACTGAGGCACCGACCGGGCGGCCCCTTATACGCCGCCCGGCTCGTCCTGCCCCCGATCGGCGGGTTCGGCCGAGGCGTAGCGCGGTGCCAGCCAATGCCCGGCGAGCAGCACCGGCTCGAGGATCGCCATGCCGATCAGCACCGCGACCAGCCGCTCGATACCCGGCAGCACGTCGCCATCGGCATAATTGTCGGGCACCAGCATCACCAGCACCGCCAAGGTGAATTGCGTGCCGACATAGCGATAGCTGTGCGGCCCGTTCTCGATTCCCCGCCCGATCGCCACGCCGACGACCGTGCCCGCGACCAGCACCGGCGCATGGCCCTGGGCGAGGAACAGGCACAAGGCCGATAACGCCGCACCGGCGAGGCAGCCGAGGAAGCGCTGCGCCAGCCGCGCGCTCACCGGCACCAGCCCGCCCGCGCCGAGCCCGTGCACCGGCACCAGCATCACCGCCATCACGCCCACCGCGCTCTGCGCCAGCGCAGGCAATGCGACGGCGCGCGCCACGCCGACCAGCAGCGCCAGCGCGACGCCTGCCTGCACGGCGTGATAGAAGGCCGCGGGATGCCACAGCGCCACCACCGGCGGCGGAGTCGGCGCGGCCGGCCAGCGCCGCCGCACGGTCAGCGCCGAGGCGATGCTGACGGCCATGCAGGCGAGCGTGCCCGCCACCGTCTCAAGGATGCGCGTCTCGACGAACTGGCCGAGCGCGGTGTCCGGCGCGTCGATCTTGTCGAGCAGCACCATCGCAAAGGTGAGGCCGAAGAACAGCCAGGCATAGGCGCGGCGGGCAGTGAGCGCGCGGTAGAGGCTCAGCGTGCCCACCGCCAGCATCGCGATGGCGCTGCCCACCCAGTCGCTCGCGACCAGCGGGGCCAGCACCAGCGCCAGCGCACCGCCCGTGACGGTGCCGACGATCCGCAACAGCCCCCGCACCACCGTTTCGCCGGCGCGGCCGCGCATCACCATGTATCCGGCGAACGCCGCCCAGGCGACGTTGTCGCCGCCGATCGCATGCGCGACGAGGATCGCCAGCAGCACCGAGACGACGCACTCGACGGCGTCGATGGTGCGGGGCGTGATGTGCCCCAACATGGTGGTCCAGGCGGCGCGCAGGCGGTTCATCTCATCCGAACAGCTCGGCGAGGAAAGTGGTCATCGCCTGCCAGCTGCGGTGATCGGCCTTGGGCTCGAACGCGATCGCCGGGTTCTTGCTCTGGACGCGGCTCCGATCGGTGAAGGCGTGGCCGGCATGGCCATAGGCGTGGAGCTGCCAGTCGGCGCCGCGCGCGGTCAGTTCCTCCGCCAGCCCCACCGTGGCGTCGGGCGGGCACAGCGGATCGTCCCAGCCATGGCAGATCAGCAGCTTGGCGGTGATCGGCGCCGCTTCCGGCAGGTTCGGCCGGTCATAGACGCCGTGGAACGAGACGCCGCCCAGGATCGGCAGCCCCGCGCGCGCCATGTCGAGCACGCATTTGCCGCCGAAGCAGAAGCCGATCGCCGCCAACCGGTCCCGATCGACCGGCGCCAGCCCGGCCAGCGCGTCGAGCGAGGCCGCCAGCCGATCGCGCAGCAGCGCGCGATCGGCGTTGAGTTCGTCCATGTAGCGGGCATAGGCGGGATCGCTCATCGCGGTGCGCTTGCCCTGGCCATAGACATCGGCGACCAGCGCGACATAGCCCAGCTGCGCGAGATCCTCGGCCTTTTCGACATCGGCGTCCTTGGCGCCGAGCACGTTGGGCAGCACCAGCACCCCCGCTCGCGGGCCCGAAACCGCATCGTCCCATGCCGCCACGCCCTCGAACGGGCCGCCCGGGCCCTGATAGACCAGCGTCTGTCGAACCAATGCCATGCTCGTCGTCTCCTGCGCTTGTCCCTGTCGCCTCATTCGCTAAGGACGGCGGCGCGCAGTTACAAGGAGCCAACCCATGCCCACCCTCGTCCTGATCCGCCACGGCCAGTCGGCCTGGAACCTGGAAAACCGCTTCACCGGCTGGTGGGACGTCGACCTGACCGAACAGGGCGTGCGCGAGGCGACCGCCGCCGGCACGCTGATGAAGGATAAGGGCCTCGACTTCGACCTCTGCTTCACCAGCTTCCAGAGCCGCGCGATAAAGACGCTGCACCTGGCGCTGGAGGCGATGGACCGCCTCTGGCTGCCCGAGGAAAAGGACTGGCGCCTAAACGAGCGGCATTATGGCGGGCTGACCGGCCTCGACAAGGCTGAGACCGCGGCCAAGCACGGCGACGAACAGGTCAAGATCTGGCGCCGCAGCTTCGACGTGCCGCCGCCGCTTCCCGAAGCAAACTCGCCCTGGGACCTGACCAGGGACCCGCGCTATGCCGGCATCCCGATCCCGCAGACCGAAAGCCTGAAGGACACGATCGCGCGCGTGCTGCCCTATTGGGAGCAGCGCATCGCGCCGGAGCTAAAGGCCGGCAAGCGCGTGCTGATTGCAGCGCACGGCAACTCGCTGCGCGCGCTGGTGAAGCATCTGTCGGGCATCGCCGACGAGGATATCGTCAGCCTGGAGATCCCGACCGGCCAGCCGATCGTGTACCAGCTCGACGACGAGCTGAAGGAAGTAGAGCGCTACTATCTGAGCGAGCGCTGATCGCTCCTCACTTAAAATCCCCTCCCGCTTGCGGGAGGGGAGTATAGAAGCAGGAGGGGCTTAGCTCACCGCCCGCGCGGCCCGAGATCCGCCGGGATCGTCGCCCGGTACTGCGGCGCAACCCGCGCCTTGCTCGCCTGCTCATAGGCATAACCCGCGCGCAGCAGCAGCCCGTCCGCATAGGCCGTCCCGATGAACGACAGCCCGGCCGGCAGCCCGTTCACCAGCCCCATCGGCACCGTGAGGTGCGGATAGCCGGACACCGCCGGCAGCTCGCTCGCGGAGGGGCCCACGAACTGGTCGCCATGCGCCGGATCGCTCAGCCACGGCGTGCCATAGGTAGGCGTCACCAGCACCTCCGCGCCTGCCGCCTTGAGCATCGCATCGATCCCCTCCGGCCCCGCCAGCCGCTGCGACTTGGCGCGCGCCGCCTTGTAGTCGGGATCGTCGAGGCCCTTGGTCGCCTCGGCCTTGAGGAAGGTTTCCTGGCCGAAGAAGGCCATCTCCTCGCCCGAATGCGCCTGGTTGTAGGCGATCGCGTCGGCCAGCGTCCGGACCTTCACCGTTGCCGGGGTGGTCGCCAGATAGGCGGCGAGATCGGCCTTGAGCTCGGTATAGAGTACCAGCCCTTCGGCCTCGCCCAGCCCATCGAGCTTGGGCAGCTTCACCTCAACCAGCGTCGCCCCCGCCGCGCGCAGCGCATCAAGCGCCTTGTCGAAGCGGGCGGCGAGATCGTCGGCCATGTCTGGCCGCCAATAGCCGATCCGCATCCCCTTCAGCGCATCGGCGGCCAAGCCGGCCGCATAGTCCTTGCGATAGGCATTGGCGCCCTTGGTCGCCGGATCGGCGGGATCCTCGCCGACCATCGCCGAGAAGAGCAGCGCGACATCGGCGACGCTGCGGCCCATCGGCCCCGGCGTGTCCTGGCTGTGGCTGATCGGCACGACATGGGTGCGGCTCACCAGCCCCAGCGTCGGCTTGAGGCCGACCAGCCCGTTCATCGCCGAGGGGCAGACCACCGAGCCATCGGTCTCGGTACCCACCGCCAGCGCCGCGAGGCTCGCCGCCGCCGCTGCGCCCGATCCGCTCGACGAGCCGCAGGCGGTGCGATCGAGCGCATAGGGGTTGCGCACCAGGCCGCCGACCGCGCTCCACCCGCTCATCGAATGGTCGGAGCGGATATTAGCCCATTCGCTGAGATTGGTCTTGCCGAGGATCACCGCGCCCGCCGCGCGAAGCTGCGCCACCACCGGCGCGTCGCGGCCAGTGCGATTGTCCTTGAGCGCGAGGCTGCCGGCGGTGGTCGGCAGTTCGCGCGTCTCGATATTGTCCTTGATCAGCACCGGCACGCCGTCCAGCGGGCCAAGCGCCCTCCCCGCCTTGCGCCGCGCATCGCTGGCGCGGGCCTGGGCGAGCGCATCGGGGCTCACCGCGATCACCGCGCGCAGCGTCGGGCCCTTCGGGTCCATCGCCGCGATGCGCGCGAGATAGGCGGCGGTCACCGCCGCGCTGCTGGCCTTGCCCAAGGCGAGATCGGCGGCGATCTTCGTGGCCGGCACCTCTTCCACCCGGACCTGCGCGATCGCCGGGTTCGTCGCCGCCAGCGCCAGCATCGCCACACCCCAAGCCCGCATCGCATCCCCCTTTTGTCTGCTTCGCGGTCAGCCTAGCCTGTGCCGGACCAAGCGCAATCCTGCCCCGATGGACAATTGGGCAAGATCGGTCGGGCAGGCTGCACCCCTGCCGCATAGGAAGGCGTCGCCACGGAGGAAAAGATGCAGACGCCGCTCGCCCGCTACCATGCCCGGATGCTGCGCGTGCTCGACCATGTCGACGCGCATGCCGGGGAGGATCTCGACCTGGAGACGCTGGCGGGCGTCGCGGCGTTTTCGAAGCATCATTTCCACCGCCAGTTCAGCGCGCTGTTCGGGCTGTCGGTGCATCGCTACGTCCAGCTCGTGCGGATGAAACGGGCATCCTATCGCCTCGCCTATCGGCCGGGGGAGCCGATCATCGGCATCGCGCTCGATGCCGGCTATGAAGCGCCCGAGGCGTTCGCCCGGGCCTTCCGCCAGCGCTTCGGCCAGGCGCCGTCGCAGTTCCGCGCGGCGCCGGACTGGCACCCCTGGCACGCGGCGCTCGCGCCGCTCACCCAAGCAAGGAGCCAGACGATGCAGACCCGATTCACCGGTGCCGACGTGACGACGCTCGACTTCCCCGCCACCCCGGTGGCGTTCCTGACCCACCGCGGCGACCCCGCCCGTCTCGGCGACACGATCCGCCGCTTCATCGCCTGGCGCAAGACCAGCGGCCACCGGCCGCCGGCGAGCGCCACCTACACCATCTTCCACACCGATCCGCGCACCACCCCGACCGAAGACTATCGCCTCGACCTCTGCGCCGGCACCGCGCATCCCGTGGCCGACCCCGTGCATGGCATCGAGCCCGGCCTGATCCCGGCCGGCCGCTGCGCGATGCTGCGGGTGGCGGGGCAGGCCGACGATCTCGAGCCCGCCGCGCTGTTCCTCTACCGCGCATGGCTGCCGGAAAGCGGCGAGGAACCCGGCGACTTTCCCCTCTTCGCGAGACGGGTCGCCTTCTTCCCCGATGTGCCCGAGCACGAGGCGGTGACCGAACTCTATCTGCCGCTCAAATAGCCCCCATGGTGCAGCGTGCGCCGCCGCGACCACCAGTGGTTGTGGCGGCGGTGATTCATCCCCCAAAATTTATTTGCAGTTCCATGTTCGTTCCCTTGCCTTTTTGAAAGGCCAGGGAAGTCCGCGCGTCGCGACATGAAGCGGCCGTTAGCCCTGCCACGAGCCGAGTCATTTCAGCGACGAGCCGTTGCAATCCTCGGTGATTTCCGCTCTTGTGCCCGGACTCGGATTGGCACAATCTGTAGTGGTCGCACCAAGGGGCAAGCCCAAGCACTGGTAACCCAACGTTCGCATAGCCATATGCGACTGGGGTAGACTCGTGCCGGCTGCCGGGCCGATGGACACTTTTTGTTCTCGCGCAAATCCGGCTGGTGCTACGATTGCTACCGTGCCCCGAGTCGGTTGTTGCGTATGCAGAAGACAGGGGTCCGAGGTATGGAATTCAGAGATAGTGAGACCAGCGTGAACGAGACCGCCACCATCGAAGCCGCCACCGCCAGCAAGGCGCTCGACAGCAAGGCGATCGTGCCGCAGCCCTATCCGGTCGAGGTCGATCATGCGCGCGACGCGCTGCTCACCGATTTCGGCAAGGAAACGCTGAAGGACCGCTATCTGCTCCCCGGCGAAAGCTACCAGGACCTGTTCGTTCGCGTCGCCTCGGCCTATGCCGACGACCAGGCGCACGCGCAGCGACTGTACGACTATATCTCCAAGCTGTGGTTCATGCCGGCGACCCCGGTGCTGTCGAACGGCGGCACGGGCCGCGGCCTGCCGATCAGCTGCTACCTCAACTCGGTGCCGGACAGCCTCGACGGCATCGTCCAGACCTGGAACGAAAATGTCTGGCTCGCCTCGCGCGGCGGCGGCATCGGGACCTATTGGGGCAGCGTGCGCGGCATCGGCGAACCGGTGGGCCTCAATGGCAAGACCAGCGGCATCATCCCCTTCGTCCGCGTGATGGATTCGCTGACGCTCGCGATCTCGCAGGGCTCGCTGCGCCGCGGCTCGGCCGCCTGCTATCTCGACATCTCGCACCCCGAGATCGAGGAGTTCCTCGAGATCCGGAAACCCTCGGGCGACTTCAACCGCAAGGCGCTCAACCTGCACCACGGCGTGCTGATCCCCGACGCGTTCATGGAAGCGGTGCGCGACGGCGCCGAATGGCAGCTGAAGAGCCCGAAGGACGGCTCGGTCCGCGCGACCGTCGATGCGCGCGCGCTGTTCCAGAAGCTGGTCGAAACCCGCCTCGCCACCGGCGAGCCGTACATCGTGTTCTCGGATCACGTGAACTCGACCATGCCCAAGCACCACCGCGACCTTGGCCTCAAGGTCTCGACTTCGAACCTGTGCTCGGAGATCACGCTGCCCACCGGCCGCGACCACCTGGGCAATGATCGCACCGCGGTGTGCTGCCTCTCCTCGCTCAATCTCGAGACCTGGGACGAGTGGAACAAGGACAAGCGCTTCATCGAGGACGTGATGCGCTTCCTCGACAATGTGCTAACCGACTATATCGAGCGCGCGCCCGACGAGATGGCCCGCGCCCGCTATTCGGCGGCGCGCGAGCGCTCGGTCGGCCTCGGCGTGATGGGCTTCCACAGCTTCCTCCAGGCCCGCGGCATTCCGTTCGAAGGCGCGATGGCGAAGAGCTGGAATCTCCGCATCTTCAAGCATGTCAGCGCGCAGGTGAACGAAGCCTCGATGGCGCTAGCGGTCGAACGCGGCCCCTGCCCGGACGCGGCCGACATGGGCGTGATGGAGCGGTTCAGCTGCAAGATGGCGATCGCGCCGACCGCGTCGATCTCGATCATCTGCGGCGGCACCAGCGCCTGCATCGAGCCGATCCCGGCCAATATCTACACCCACAAGACGCTCAGCGGCTCCTTCTCGGTGCGCAATCCGTATCTGGAGAAGCTGCTCAAGGAGAAGTCGAAGAATTCCGACGCGGTGTGGAACTCGATTCTCGAGCAGGGCGGCTCGGTCCAGCACCTCGACTTCCTTACCCAGGAAGAGAAGGACACGTACAAGACCAGCTTCGAGATCGACCAGCGCTGGATCCTGGAGCTGGCGGGCGATCGCGCGCCGTTCATCGACCAGGCGCAGTCGCTCAACCTGTTCATCCCGGCGGACGTGGAAAAGTGGGACCTGCTGATGCTCCACTTCCGCGCCTGGGAGCTGGGCATCAAGTCGCTCTACTATCTGCGCTCCAAGTCGGTGCAGCGCGCCGGCTTCGCGGGCGGGGTCGAGGCCGACAACACGATCGAGAAGCCCAAGTTCGATCTGGGCGAGTCGACCGATTACGACGAATGCTTGGCCTGCCAGTGAACCCTGGCGATGCAGCGGCGGTCCACCCTCATGCCCTCCTCTCCCGTCTCGGGAGAGGCAAAGGCGCGTGCTGAGGCACGAGAGGAAGCGGTGAGGAAGGCATATGCCTCCTCACCGCCCGCGACATTACGCCTCTTCTTCGAACAGCTCGACCGCGACGTCGGCGTTGGCCGAGAGGCGCACCTTGTCGCCCTCGACTTCGGCGACCAGGCCGCCGGGGATATAATGATGGTGCCCTTCATGGCTGCCGGTGGCACCTTCGACCTGGGCCGCCGAGTCCTTCTTGGTCAGCTTGATGCGGTCGCCATCGACATGGTCGACGGTCCCGACATGGACGCCGTCGGCGCCGATGACTTCCATATGCTCCTGGATTGCGCTCAGATCTGCCATGGGTCTTCTCCTGCTTGGGGTTCGCGCACCGAACGCACGCGGTCGCGAAACGATGCACGCGGGCCTCGGGCGCGTCTGCCATACGCAGGGATAGCTGCATGAAGATCCGCGCCGCCTTTGCCCTTGCCGCCCTCGCCCTGCTCGCCGCCTGCGCGCACCAGGTGCCGAGCGCCGTGGCACCGCAGGCGCCGGGCTTCCTGCTCGGGCTGTGGCACGGCTTCATCTTTCCCGTGGCGTGGGGGCTGTCGCTGATCTTGCCCGACGTCGCGGTCTATGCGGTGCCGAACAATGGCGGCTGGTATGATTTCGGCTTCTTCATCGGCGTGGTGTTCCTCGGCGTCG
This sequence comes from Sphingomonas sp. ABOLE, assembly GCF_003950455.1. NCBI lineage: Bacteria > Pseudomonadati > Pseudomonadota > Alphaproteobacteria > Sphingomonadales > Sphingomonadaceae > Sphingomonas > Sphingomonas sp. ABOLE. The sequence goes on along the minus strand of NZ_QQWY01000001.1, from coordinate 178,099 downwards.
GCGCGCAGGGTGGCCGCAAGGTCGTCTATCGCGAACGCATCGTCGTGCGCGACGGCATGAAGACCGTCCGCGGACGGGTGATCGACCAATGACGCGCACGCTCGCCCTCCAGGCCGGCCTCGGCATCGCCTCGGGCACGGCAGGACTGATCGTCCTCCTCCGCCCTTCAGTGGCGCGGCGGCTGCTGCGCGTCAAAGCCAGCGAGCCGGCGACCTACGCGCTGCGGATCGGCGGCATGATGCTGGTCGCGCTCGGCCTGTTCCTCACCGGCTTCGCGCTGGCCTTTGCGAGTGCCACGAGGAGCACGCTATGATCGACGGACGTCTATTTTTGTTGATCACCACATTGATATGCGTCGGCGCTTTCCTGAATGGCCTGCGCTTTGCGACGAAATCCGAGAACCCTTGGGCCGGAAAAAAACTGTTCGGCAATAACGTCGGCGGATCTGAACTGAGCATCGCGCAGATCCGCCGAATAGGCCTGCTTCAGATGATCGCCGCGCCCATATTCCTATTGCTTTTCGCTGCCCTCTGCTTCGGTCTTTTCGGCCCTGTTGACGGCATTCAGACCATCAGATTCTAATCCTGCCGGAGTACCCCGATGTCGCTTCTCGAAGCCCGCAAGACCTACAAGCCCTTCGAATATCCCTGGGCCTATGAATATTGGAAGCGCCAGCAGCAGGTTCACTGGCTGCCGGAAGAAGTGCCGCTGGGCGAGGATTGCCGCGACTGGGCGCAGAAGCTGACCGATCACGAGCGCAACCTGCTGACGCAAATCTTCCGCTTCTTCACCCAGGCCGATGTGGAAGTGCAGGATTGCTACCACGAGAAATATGGCCGCGTGTTCAAGCCGACCGAGATCAAGATGATGCTCACCGCCTTCTCCAACATGGAGACGGTGCACATCGCGGCGTACAGCCACCTGCTCGACACGATCGGCATGCCCGAGACCGAGTACAGCGCCTTCCTCCAGTATAAGGAGATGAAGGACAAGCACGACTATCTCGTCACCTTCGGCGTCGACAGCGATGAGGATATCGCCAAGACGCTGGCGATGTTCGGCGGCTTCACCGAGGGGCTGCAGCTGTTCGCCAGCTTCGCGATGCTGATGAACTTCCCGCGCTTCAACAAGATGAAGGGCATGGGCCAGATCGTCACCTGGTCGATCCGCGACGAGAGCCTGCACTGCGAGGGCATCATCAAGCTGTTCCACACCTTCTGCAAGGAACGGAACTGCATGACCCCGAGCGTGCGCGACGACATTCTGGACATGTGCCAGAAGACCGTCCGCATCGAGGACGCATTCATCGACCTGGTGTTCGAGATGGGCCCGGTGAACGGCATGACGCCCAAGGACATCAAGAAATATGTCCGCTTCATCGCCGACTGGCGGCTGGGGCAGCTGGGCCTCAAGCCGATCTATATGATCGACGAGCACCCCCTGCCCTGGCTCGCTCCACTGCTCAACGGCGTCGAACACGCCAATTTCTTCGAGACGCGCGCGACCGAATATTCGAAGGCGGCGACGCGCGGCCAGTGGAACGAGGTGTGGGACAGCTTCGACAAGCGTCGCCAGGCCAAGACCAGCACGATCGCCAACGAAGACGCGATCGAAGGCGACATGTTCGCCAAGGCGGGAATCGCGGCGGAGTAAGCCCGGCACTCTAAACTCCCCTCCCGCTTGCGGGAGGGGAGTTTAGAAGGAAGAAGCGGCCGTTACCCCAGCGCCGCGATAAACGCCCGCGCATTGGCGCCGACCTGTTCGGCGCTCATCCCCACCTTGTAGAGCGCCGAACCCAGGCCGAAGCCGGGCGCCCCCGCGGCGATCCACGGCGCCATCGTGTCCGGCGATACGCCGCCCACCGGCAGGATCCGCGCTTCGGTCAGCACCGCGCGCATTGCCTTGAGCACCGTCGGGCTCGCCGCCTCGGCCGGGAACAGCTTGAGCGCGGTCGCGCCCGCGTCGAGTGCTGCGAAGGCCTCGCTCGGCGTCAGGATGCCCGGCAGCGAGACCAGCCCCGCCGCTGCGCTCGCGCGGATCACGTCGAGATTGGCGTTGGGCGAGATGATCATCGTGCCGCCGGCCTCGGCCACCGCCTGCACCTGCTCGACCCGCAGCACCGTGCCCGCACCGATCACCGCGCGACCCGCGAAGCGCTTGGCGAGGCGCGACACGCTGTCCAGCGGATCGGGCGAGTTCATCGGCACTTCGATCAGCGTGAAGCCGGCCGCGACGAGTTCGTCGCCGATCGCCTCGACCTCGTCGGGCTTCACGCCCCGCAGGATCGCGATCAGCGGGCAACGGGCGAAGGCGGCGTCGAATTCGGCAACGTGGTTCATGCAATCTGCTCCGCAATGGCGAGGATTCCCGCGACGAACGCGTCATGGCTGCTGGCGATGACCGCCTCGCGGCCCTGCGCGCCAATCGCGGCGGCATAGAGGCCGCCCAGCATCGGGTCGGCCAGAATATGGACGGTGTCGTGCCCGGCATGCTCCAGCCGCGCGGCGACGTCGCTGCCGATCAGCAGCCCGCTGGCGAAGGCCGCCGCATCGGCATCGTCGCGCACGCCCAGCATCTTGGCGGCGCGGATGCCGAACAGCGAGGCGGCGAGGTCGCGCTTGCGCCCCTCCTCCACGCCCGCATGAAAGGCGGGGCCGACATGGACCTCACCGCCGAGCTGTGCCGCCAGCAGGCCGTGCTTGCGCAGCGTGGCAAACAACTCGCCGGTCATCGCGGTGGTGAAGTCGGCGATGCGGCCGTCCACCATCTCGACCCATTTGCAGTGCGTTCCCGGCTGGACGAGCAGCGCATCGGCGGGCGCCAGCCCCGCACGCACCGCGCCGAGCAGTTGGACTTCCTCGCCGCGCATCACGTCCGGACGCCCGGTGACCATCGTGGAGACGCCCGGCACGATCGCGCTGCGCTCCTCCACCCAGAGCAGCCCAGCGGCCAGTTCGGCGATCCCGGCGGGTGCCGCGACATAGGGCGCCGGCGCCCAGCCGATATTGGCGCCGACCATGCCCGCCATCAGCAGCGGCAGGTCGCCGTGGCGCGCGCGGATGCCGGCGGCTTCGGCGGCGAAGTCGGTGACCGAGGTCACGCCCTTGTCGTCGCGCTCGGTGTGGGTGACCGCGCCGTTCTCGATCACGAAGACGCGGCGATTGGTCGTGCCCCAGTCGACCGCGAGTAAAGAACCCGAGAAGCTTACCACCATGTCGCGTACAGCCCGATGAGGATGAGGACGATCACCGCCGCGGCGATGTTGAAGCCGGCGGTGGTGCGGAAGGAAACGCCCTGCATCGTGATCAGGCTGCTGTGCGTCGGCGTGCCTGCCAGCGAGACGATCACCGCCAGCGCGAGCGAGGCGAGGAACACCACGCCCATCCGGTTCATGAACGGGAAGTCCGGCAGCAGCCACCACAGGACACAGGACAGCACCACCGAGGCCACCGCGCCGACCAGCGCCCCCGCCTCGGTCGCGCGCGGCCAGAAAAGGCCGAGCAGGAAGATGACGGTGATGCCCGGGGTCACGAAGCCAGAGAATTCCTGGATATACTGGAAGGCCTGGTCGAGATTGCCGAGCAGCGGGCGCGCGGTGAGCATCGCCAGTACGATCGCAACGCCCGCGGCGATGCGGCCGACCAGCACCAGCTGGCGCTCATGCCCCGCCTTGTCGGCACCGCCTTCCGCACGGCGCTGCACGCCCTTGAACTTGGCGTAGATGTCGAGCGTGAAGATCGTCGCGATCGAATTGATCTTGGACGCGGTCGACGCGATGATCGCCGCGATCAGTGCCGCGAAGACGAGGCCGAGCAGCCCGGTCGGCAGCAGCGCCATCATCGTGGGGTACGCCTGGTCCGGCTTGGCGAGGTTGGGCGCCAGCACCACCGCGGCGATGCCGGGCAGCACGATGACGACGGGCATCAGCAGCTTGAGGAAACCTGCGAACACCACGCCGCGCTGCGCCTCGGCCAGGCTCTTCGCCGCAAGCGCGCGCTGGATGATATACTGGTTGAAGCCCCAATAGCTCAGGTTGGCGATCCACATGCCGCCGACCAGCACGGCAATGCCGGGCAGATCCTTGTAGTGCGGATTGTCGGGCGAGAGGATCATGTCGAAATGATCGGGCGCGCGGCGGGTCAACTCGTGGAAGCCGGCGAGCACGCCGCCGTCGCCGCCGATCTTGCTGAGCGTCAGGTACGCGACGACGAGACCGCCCAGCACCAGCAGCGTCACCTGGACGATGTCGGTCAGCGCCACTGCCTTCAGGCCGCCGCGCAGCTGGTAGAGCAACGCGAAGGCGCCGAGCCCGATCAGCGCCACGTCCTGGTTGACGCCCGCCACCTGGGTGACCGCGATCGAGCCCAGCCAGATGATCGAGGTGAGGTTCACGAACACGTAGAGGATCAGCCAGAATACCGCCATCACGGTGCGGATGGTCGGCCCGAAGCGCTGCTCGAGGAACTGCGGCATCGTGTAGATTTCGTTGCGCAGGAAGATCGGCAGGAAGAACTTGCCGACGATCAGCAGCGTCAGCGCCGCCATCCACTCATAGGAGGCGATGGCGAGGCCGATGGCGTAGCCCGATCCCGACATGCCGACGATCTGCTCGGCCGAAATGTTCGCCGCGATCAGCGAGGCGCCGATCGCCCACCAGGGCAGGTTCTTCGAGGCGAGGAAATAGTCGCTCGAATCCTTGGTGGCGCCCGCCTTGTCGCGGCTCACCCATTGCGCGAGGCCGAAGATGCCGATCGCATAGACGATCACCACGACCAGATCGATGTTGGATAGACTCATGCCCACTCCTGCCGGTGCCGGCGCGAACGGCATGGCCCGCGCGTCTTGCCCCTCCCCGCCCCAATGCAGGGTTCGACCATTCATTTATCTTATTTATCGGGGTTGTCCAGCAACGCCGCTGGAGTACCATGGGTGCAACAATGCGGACGTGCGCAGCTTCGCACGGACAAGAACAGGAAAGCAATTGCGAGGATGTCCACCTCTCCTTCCCTCCCTGCCGATGCGGTCCGTTCGGGGCTGGGCCGCAACCTCACCTATGGCATGCTCGACGCGCTGGGCCGTGCGATCGTCACCGGCCGCTACGAGACGGAACCCTTCCCCACCGAGGCCGAGCTGGCCAAGCAGCACGGCGTCAGCCGATCGGTGACGCGCGAGGCGGTGAAGATGCTCACCGCCAAGGGCCTGCTGAGCGCCCGCCCGCGCCAGGGCACGGTGGTGCAGCCGGCCTCGTCGTGGAACCTGTTCGACACCGACGTGCTGCGCTGGCTGCTCGAGCGACAATTCTCGGTCGACCTGCTCCGCCAGTTCAGCCAGTTGCGCATCGCGATCGAGCCGGAGGCGGCCGCGCTGGCGGCGCAGTTCGCCACGGAGGAGGATCTGCAGCGGATCTCCGCGGGGCTCGCCCGAATGGAAGCCGCCGAGCGCGGGCTCGACGATACGCTCGACGCCGACATCGCCTTCCACGTCGCGGTGCTGCGCGCCTCGGGCAATCCCTTCTACGCGCAGTTCCGCGACATGGTGGCGACCGCGCTGCGCACCTCGATCCGCTTCACCAACCGGATCAAGGGCCGCAGCGCGAGCGTGGCCGACCATGCCGCGGTGCGCGATGCGATTGCCGCCAAGGACTATACCGCCGCCCGCATCGCGATGCGCACGCTGATCGGCGACGTGGTGGAGCTGATCGAAACGGTCGAGGGCGCCGACGCGGCGGTCTAGCCTTCGCCCCCGCCGGCCGCGTCAGAACGCCGGATCGAAGTTGAAGAAGATCGGGTTGGAGATCGCCACCATCGGCCCGGCGACGTTGGTGAAGTTGTCCACGCCCGGATAGGGCGTCTGCGGCCCCTCCACCTCGACGCGGTAATAGCTGCGGGCCTTGGCGTCGGGGGTGTCGGTGAAGCTGACACTGCCGTCCGCGCCGATGCCGAGCGTCGCGAACACGCCGCCATTCTTGACCACGCGGACGTGGTAGGCGCCGTCCTCGCGCTTGCCCGCCAACCGCGCGGTGAAGCGCACCGGCCCGGCGGGCGCCTTCGCGTTGTCGCCCATCAGCATGTCGGCCTTGCCGTCGCCGTTTACGTCCGCGGTGAGCTCCACCCGCGGCGCATAGGGATTGGCGCTGATCGAGGCGCGCCCGCGGCCGATTGCGGCGATCACCGCCTCGCGCGTGCGGGCCGGCGCGAACACCCAGGTCGTCGGTGTGCCGATATTGTTGGCGGTCGCCTCGATCGCCTTCGGCGTGGTGCTGCCGGACACGGTGCCATGGTGCGAATCGCTGCCGCCCCGCGCGCCGATCTTGCGGCCGGAGTTCAGCATATCGTCCCACACCATCAGGTTGGTCTTGTTCGGCGCCCAGCGGACGGTGTTCCACACCTCGATCGAATCGACCAGGTCGTAGGAATAGCCGAAATGATCCTTGTTGGTCGGGTGGTTGGCCGAGAGATGGACGCCCAGCCCGTCCTTCACCTTTTGCACCTGCACGTCCCGGGCGTCGCGGACGTCGAACAGCGCCTTGTGGTCATAGGGCTTGGCCGACAGGATCACGGCGTGGCCTCGCACGGTCGTCCACTCCGCGCCGTAGAGAAGCAGCAGCTTGTCCGACCGGAATTCGGGATCGGACCATGTGTTATGCGCGACATCTCCGTCGACATGGTTGTCGTGGTCGCTGATCAGCAGGAAATCGAAGCCTGCGCGCTCGGCATCGGCGATGATCCGCGCCTCGGGATGGTTGGTCGAATCCTTGCTGTGCGTCGAGTGGACGTGGAGGTCGCCTTTCATCCACACACCCTCGGTCAGGCTGGCGACGACGAACTTGTCATTGGTCTGGGCAGACGCTGCGGCAGGCACGAACAGCGCGGCGAGCGCGAGGGCGGCAACACGGAACATGGTTTCTCCGGCAGGCTGGCTTCGGGCGGACGCCCGCCCCTCAACTACCGCCGAGAACGTTGATCGTGAAGGCCACCACGCCCAGATTGAACACGAAGGCTGCTAGGCAGTGCAGCGTCACCACCCGGCGCAGCTGCCGCGTCTCGACCGAGACGTCGCTGGTCTGGAAGGTCATGCCCAGGCAAAAGGCGAAATAGAGGAAGTCCCAGTAATTGGGCTCGGGCGTCTTGGGAAACTCCAGCCCGCCCTTGTCGCGCCCGCCCGGCGCCTCCCTGTAGAACAGATGCGCGTAGTGCAGCGCGTAGACGGCGTTGCTGAACGTCCAGCTGAGCGCGAGCGTGCCGATGATCAGCGCGAGCTGCGCGGGCTGGGGCGCCTTGCGCTCCATCAGCTCGCTGGCGATCGCCACCAGAATGACGATGGTGACGGCGCCGGTGACGCCGAGCAGCACCAGCCGGTTCGCATCATTGTTGCAGGCCGAGCGCCGCATCGCATCGGACTGGTGCTTGAGCATGGGCACACACAGCGCGAGGAACAGCGCCGCGCCGATGTCGAAGGCGAGCATCGCGCCTGCCCGGATGCCGAAATGCGGCACCAGCAGCAGCCCCGCCGCGATCGTCGTCGCGGCGAAGGCGAGGAAACGCGGCGGCGCGAGGACATTGCCGACCCCCCGGGGCCGGGCCCCGCGCCGCCGCATTGGCTGGTTCAGGCTGCCTTGGCCTTCTTGGCGGCCTCGATCGCCTCGAGGACGATCTGACGCGCTTCGGCGGCATCACCCCAGCTACCGATCCGCACCCACTTCTCGGACTCGAGGTCCTTATAATGGGTGAAGAAATGCTCGATCTGCTGGAGCACGATCGAGGGCAGATCCGAACGCTCGCCGACGTCCGAATAATAGGGGAAGGTGCTGTCGACCGGCACGCAGACCAGCTTCTCGTCGCCGCCGGCTTCGTCTTCCAGCTTCAGCACCGCGATCGGGCGCGCGCGCACCACGCAGCCCGGCACGAAGGGCGAGCGGGCGATGACGAGCGCGTCGAGCGGATCGCCGTCGGGCGACAGCGTGTGCGGCACGAAACCGTAGTTCGCGGGGTAGCGCATCGGCGTGTGCAGGATACGATCGACGAACAGCGCGCCGCTGGCCTTGTCGAACTCATACTTCACGGGCTCGCCGCCCGAGGGAACCTCGATGATGACGTTCAGATTGTTCGGCGGATCATCGCCGATGGGAATGAGATCGATGCGCATATTTCTCTAACCTGTGGTTGGCGGCTCTGCCCGTCTCAGCGGGCTTGCAGCAGCTTGTCGAGGCCAGCCTCTCCTTCGACCGTCTTGACGAGATGCGGATAGCGCAGCCCATCATGATAGTCGATGGCAACCTCTCGGTAACTATCGTCCCGTTTTAGCGTCAGGCGAATCGGCGCCTTGGTGCCCTTGGCCGCCTTGACCGCCTCGATCAGCGCATCGACCGCATAGGCGCGGCCGTTCACCGCGACGATTTCGTCGGCGACGGTGATGCCGGCCTTGAACGCCGGACCGTCCCACATCACGCCGGCGATGCCCTTCTTGCCGACCGCGAGACCCAGCGAATAGCTGAGGTCGGCGGTGCCCGGACGGCTCATCTTGTTGGGCACCTCGGTATAGACGAGCTTGTAGCCGTTGCGGGTGAACCCGGCGAGCGGTGCCCGCTCCGACACGTCGTGCAGCCGCGCGGTGAGCAACTTGCGCCAGTCATAGGGCTGGATGCCCTCCAGCGTCTTGACCACGTCGTCGAAGCTGTAGGTCACCTCGCCATAGTCGCCGTCGCGGCCGCCGAAGAAGATTCGCGCGAAATCGTCGATCGACTTGGTGCCCTTGCTCTGCTCGCGGAGGATCGAATCGACCTCCATCCACACCAGCAGGCCCTCGTTGTAATAATCCTCGCTGCGCTGCCAGCTGGTCCAGCCCTTGGGCGCGCGCGCGGTGATGATCGGATCGTTGGTGGTGTCGATCAGCGGTCGCCACTGGCGGCCGGCGCGGTTGTCGAGGCTGGCCATGATGTTGGCATAGCCTTCGAGCGTCTCTTCCTTGGAGACGAGGCCCGAGCGCGCCTGGAACACATAACCCCAGAACTGGGTCTGGCCCTCATACACCCACAGCGACTGGTCGCGCATCGGCATGCGGAAGTCCGGCGTCCACAGTTCGGCGCCGCGGCGATACTTGCCGTCCCAGCTATGGGTGTATTCGTGCGGCAGCAGGTTGCGCGCACCCGCCTGCTCGCCCCATTTGGTGAAGTAGCCGGGCTGCACGCCGTTTTCCGAGCTGCGGTGATGCTCGAGGCCGATGCCGCCCATCTTGTCGCTGATCGACAGGAGGAAGTGATAGTGGTCGTAATGCTGGGCGCCGAAGGTCTTCACCGCCTGCTCGACCAGCCTTTTGTGCGCCTCGATCTGCTCGGGCTTGGCCTCCAGCTCGTCGGCGCTGTCCGCCACCACGTCGAGCGTCACGCGCTCGCTGAGCGGGAACTTGCGGTAATAGCGACCGGCGATGACCGGCGAATCCATCAGGATCTCGTAGCTGGTGGTCTCATAGGCATAGGTCGAGCCGGTCACCGTGGCGGGCACCGCGCCGGCGGCGGTCCAGCCCTCGGGATATTTCACCGTCGCTTGGATCGGAATGCGGCGGGTGAAATAGCCCGCCGGATAGAGGCTGAGCGAGTTGAACTGCACGCTCATCATCTCGGGCGTCATCACGATGCGGCCCTGGTTGCCGTCGGTCGCGGAGACGAACTGGAACTCGGCCTCGACGGTCTTGGCACCCGCCGGCACGTCGACATGGAAGGCGAACACGTCCACCGTGTCGCGCGTCCAGGGGATCCGCTTGCCGTTCGCCTTGATCTGCAGGCCCGCCAGCTTCTCGATCTCGCCGCGCGGCCCGTGCTTGCCGGGCAGCCATTCGGGGAAGAGCAGCGTCAGGCGGCCCGCCTTGGCGACCGGGATCGTCTCGCGCACCCGGAAGATGCCGCGCACCGTATCGGTCGCGTCCACATCGATCTTGAGCGTGCCCGGATAGGCCACGTCGCGCGCCGCCGGGATGGTGTCGACGATCGGCACCGGCTGCGGCATCGAATTCTGCGCGAGCGCAGGCGCGGTGGTGGCCAGCAACAGGCTGGCAAGCGAGAGTGCACGAACCATGAAGTGACGGCCCCTTTTGATGGATCTTCGCGAACGCGAAACGGCGCGGATCGGGCAATATTGTTGCTCGCGAATTTCCGCGAGGCAAGGGGGGTCAGTCGCGCCGGTCCTCGTAGATCGCGACCATGCGCTCGCCGTCTGCCGATACCTTGCCGCGATACATGCCGGGCGTGGTGAAGCTCCAGTCGAGCGCGCCGCCGGGTGCGACCAGGATCACCCCGCCGACACCGCCCATCCCCTTCACGTCGGCCATCACCACGTCGGCCGCCTGCTTGGCGGTCTCGCCCTTGAACCGCATCCGCGCACAGATCTCGTGCGCGACGCCCTCGCGGATGAAGAACTCGCCCGAGCCGGTGGCGGAAACCGCGCAGGCGCGATCATCGGCATAGGTGCCCGCGCCGATCAGCGGCGAATCGCCGACCCGGCCCCAGCGCTTGCCGGTGAGCCCGCCGGTGGAGGTGGCGGCGGCGACATGGCCGTGCGTGTCCATCGCCACCGCGCCGACCGTGCCGTATTTCATGTCGACGTCGAAGCCGCCACCCGCGCTGTCCCCCTTCATCGATTTGAGCTGCTGGCGGCGCTCCTCGGTGCCGAACCAAGCGTTGTCGACCTGCTCGAGCTGATGCTCGCGGGCGAACTGGTCCGCACCCTCGCCGGCGAGCAGGACGTGACGGCTCTTGTCCATCACCGCCCGGGCGAGCGCGACGGGGTGGCGCGTGGTGGTCGATCCCGCGACCGCGCCCGCCGCACGGGTGCGGCCGTCCATGATCGCGGCGTCGAGCGTGTGGCCGCCTTCCCAGGTGAACACCGATCCGCGCCCGGCATTGAAGTGCGGATCGTCCTCCAGCACCTGCACCGCCGCCTGCACCGCGTCGACCGCCGAGCCGCCCGCCTCGAGCACTGCCGCGCCGGCGTCGAGCGCGGCGTTGAGGCCTGCTTCGGCGCCCGACTCCTGCGCCACCGGCAGCTCGCCGCGCCGCATGCTGCCGGCACCGCCGTGGATCATCAGCGTCCAGCGGGGCTTGGGGGTGGCGGTAGACATGGCGGCGGGCTCCTGATGCATAATTCGGGCCGTCCCTAGCAGATCAGGCGAAGCGTCCAAGCCGCAGCGAACTGTATCCTCCCCCTGGCCGGGGAGGAAACCAAGGGACGCCATCTGCCCTAGCCCCGCCGCGCTGATGCGCCTATATGGCCCCCATGTCCGTACGACCCTGGCGCGATATCATCCGGCGGCAAAGCCGTCAGATCATGGTGGGCAACGTGCCCGTAGGCGGCGACGCCCCGGTGACGGTGCAGACCATGACCAACACCGCCACCTCCGACGTGAAGGCGACGATCGACCAGATCCGCCGCTGCGAAGAGGCGGGCGCGGACATCATCCGCGTCTCCTGCCCCGACGTCGAAAGCACCACCGCGCTCAAGCAGATCGTCCGCGCCGCGCGCGTGCCGATCGTCGCGGACATCCATTTCCACTACAAGCGCGCGCTGGAAGCCGCAGATGCCGGCGCCGCCTGCCTGCGGATCAACCCGGGCAATATCGGCTCGGCCGACCGAGTGAACGAGGTGGTCAACGCCGCCAAGGCCAATGGCGCTTCGATTCGCATCGGCGTCAACGCAGGCAGCCTCGAGAAGGATCTGCTCGAGAAATATGGCGAGCCCTGCCCCGAAGCGCTGGTCGAATCCGCGCTTGATCACATCAAGCTGCTCCAAGACCGCGACTTTCACCAGTTCAAGGTCGCGGTGAAGGCGAGCGACGTGTTCCTCGCCGTCGCCGCCTATCAGCAGCTGGCTGATGCGGTCGACTGCCCGCTGCACCTCGGCATCACCGAGGCGGGCGGGTTCGTCGGCGGGACGGTGAAGTCGGCGATCGGCATCGGCTCGCTCCTGTGGTTCGGCATCGGCGATACCATCCGGGTAAGTCTTTCGGCCGAGCCCGAGGAGGAAGTGCGCGTCGGCTTCGAGATCCTCAAGGCGCTCGGCATCCGCAACCGGGGCGTCCGCGTCGTCTCCTGCCCGAGCTGCGCGCGCCAGGGCTTCGACGTGATCCGCACCGTGCAGGCGCTGGAGGAACGGCTCCAGCACATCCGCACGCCGCTGTCGCTTTCGGTGCTCGGCTGCGTGGTCAACGGCCCCGGCGAGGCGCGCGAGACCGATATCGGCCTGACGGGCGGCGGCAACGGCAAGCACATGGTGTATCTGTCGGGCCTGACCGATCACACCGTCGAGGATGCCGACATGCTCGATCACATCGTCAAGCTGGTCGAAGCCAAGGCCGCCGAGATCGAAGCCGCCAGCGCGGCGCCGGCGCAGGCGGCGGAGTAAACCGGACCGTCCTTCCGGCCTGACGAAGCGACAGCGCACAAGCAACTTGTGCGCTGCACAATGGTTGAGTCGGCATGACACAGAAATCCAGCAAGAAACCGCGTTCGGCACTCTCTGATGCGATACAGCCGGAGGATGCCGGTACGCGCCGCAACCTCGGCTGGATCGCTGGAGCCGCGGGTATCGCGGCGTTGGCTGGCAGCGCGCTGTACAACCGTGCAAGCAGGAAGCGGGCAGAAGCGGAGACGCCGCCCGCCGGATCGTTTGTCGACGTCGACGGGATGCGCCTCCATTATGTCGACCGCGGCGAAGGACCGGCGGTGGTGCTCCTCCACGGCAACGGCGTTACTCTCCAGGATTACGAAGCGAGCGGCGTGCTGGGCCTCGCCGCGGCGCAGAATCGCGTGATCGCGTTCGACCGCCCCGGCTTCGGCTATAGCGATCGCCCGCGCACGACGATCTGGACACCGGCGGCGCAGGCGCAGGTGATCGCGGCGGCGCTCAAGCAGCTCGGCGTCGGGCCTGCCGTGGTGGTGGGCCATAGCTGGGGTACGCTGGTCGCGCTGGCCCTGGCGCTGGACGCTCCGGAAACGGTATCCGGCCTCATCCTCCTGTCCGGCTATTATTACGGGACGGCCCGCCCGGACGTCTGGCCGCTTTCCACGCCGGCCCTCCCCCTGGTCGGCGACGTCATGGCGACCACCGTGTCGCCGCTCGCTGGCCGCCTGCTTGGGCCGGTGGCGATCAAGGCCAGCTTCTCGCCCGCACCGATTTCGGAGAAGTTCGCCGCCTTTCCGATCGCGCTGACGCTGCGCCCGTCCCAGGTCCGCGCGACCGCCGCAGACACTGCGCTGATGGTACCCGCTGCGGTCGCGATCAGCCGCCGGTACGAGGCGCTAGCGGTGCCGATCATCGTCATGGCGGGCGAAGGCGATCGTATCGCCCATGTCGATCGGCATGCGGAACGCTTCGCCCGCGAAGTATCGGGTGCCGAACTGCGGATCGTACCGGCGCAGGGGCATCTGTTTCACTATGCGGTGCCGGAACAGGTCGTGGCGGCGATCCGCGACGTCGCGGCGCGGACGAGCGCCGGGGCGCCGGCCACGGCCGATCGCGCCGTCCTGGCATGACGCGGTCCGGGCGCGGGTACATGCCTGCCGGCATGCGCCCCGCGCCGGGGCGCGCTCACCGCGTCGGCACGGGCTCCGCACCGGTATAGTCGTAGAAGCCGCGCTTGGTCTTGCGGCCGTACCAGCCGGCTTCCACGTACTTCACCAGCAAGGGTGCCGGGCGGAACTTGGGGTCGCCGGTGCCTTCGAACAGCACGCGGGTGATCTCCAGGCAGGTGTCGAGCCCGATGAAATCGGCCAGCGTGAACGGGCCCATCGGGTGGTTGAGCCCGAGCTGGCACGCCGCATCGATATCGGGAATCGTCGCCACACCCTCGCCGAGCGCGAAACACGCCTCGTTGAGCATCGGCATCAGCACGCGGTTGACGATGAAGCCGGGCGCATCATTGGCATGGACGATCCGCTTGCCGAGCGACTGGCCGAACGACTCCACCGCCGCGACGGTCGCGTCGCTGGTGGCGAGGCCGCGGATCAGCTCGATCAGGCCCATCACCGGCACGGGATTGAAGAAGTGCACGCCCATGAAGCGCGCCGGATCGGGCGCCGCCTGGGCAAGCCGGGTGATCGGGATCGACGAGGTGTTGCTGGCGAGGATCGCGTCGCCTCCCAGCGCCTTGCCGACGGTCTCGAAGATCTGGCGCTTTACGCCCTCGCGCTCGGTCGCCGCCTCGATCACCAGGTCGCACAGCGCCATCGCGGCGAGATCGCCGATGGGGGTGATCCGGCCCAGCGCGGCTTCGGCATCGGCGGCGGTGATCTTTTCCTTCTCCACCGCGCGCGCGAGCTGCTTGCCGATGCCTGCCTTGCCGGCTTCGGCGCGCGCCTGGTCGACATCGGACAGCAGCACGGCATAGCCCGCCTGCGCCGACACCTGGGCAATCCCCGCACCCATCTGGCCCGCACCGATCACGCCTACCGTCTTCATGCCCGTCTCCTGAAAATTTGTTGCGGCCCTCCTAGCCAGTCGCGCCGGGAAGGGCCAGCGCCGGGATCACTCCTCGCCCTCGGGATCCTCACGCGGGGGATCCCGGCGGCGGCGATCGGCGTCGCTGCCGGGCGCGGGGATCCGCAGGTTGCGCGGGATCGCGTCGCGCACCTCGCCTTCGGGCACCAGCTCGCGCACCCGGCCGAGATCGAGCTGGACGCCCTCCTCGTCGACCTGCACGCCGGCGCTGTTCAGCACATCGTCGAGAACGATGCCATTCTCGTCGATCACATTGTCGGGCTCGACGGGCACCGGCGGTAGGGTCAGACCCAGCGCGCGGACCATGAAGTCGCGCCAGATATGCGCCGGCAGCCCGCCGCCAGAGGCGCCCGACACCGGGCTGTTGTCGTCATTGCCGATCCACACCCCGACGACGAGGTCGCCTGCCCAGCCGACGAACAGCGCGTCGCGCCCGTCCTGGGTCGTACCCGTCTTGCCGAACGCGGGTACCGGCAGCGCCGCCGAGCGCCCGGTACCCGACTGGACCACGGTTTCGAGCATCGAGCGCAGGTCTTCGAGCAGCCGTTCGTCGAAGCGGCTCGGCCCGCCCAGCCGGCGCGCCAGCCAGTCGTCGGCCGATTCTTCTTCGTCCAGACCACGGGGACGCACGGGGTAGCTGCCGTTGGCCACCGCCGCATAGGCCGCGGTCAGCTCTAGCAGCGAGCCGGTCGAGGTGCCGAGCGCGATCGAGGCGTCGTTGCCGAGCGGGGTAGAGATGCCAAGGTCGCGCGCCGCCTGGGTGACCCGGCCGACGCCGAGCTTCTGGATCAGCCGCGCGGCCACGACATTGCTCGACTTGGCCATCGCCTGGCGCAGCGTGATGCGGCCGGCATAGCGGCCGTCGCTGTTCGAGGGCTTCCAGTCGCCGATCTGCACCGGCGTGTCGTCGACCATCGTGTCCGGCGTCATGCCCGAACGCAGCGCGGCGAGGTAGACGAACAGCTTGAACGCCGACCCGGGTTGGCGCCGCGCCTGGGTCGCGCGGTTGAACGGGCTGGCGGCATAGTTGCGCCCGCCGACCATCGCGACGACGCGCCCGTCCGGCCGCATCGCCACCAGCGCGACCTGCGCCTTGCCGAGGCCCGAGGCCTTGATCACGCGCTCGGCAGCATTTTGCAGGCGGGTGTCGAGCGTGGTCGTCACCGTCTGCTCGGTGGCGACCCCGCCGGCGCGGTCGCGCGCTTCGGGAAGCACCCAGTCGGCGAAATAGGTGCCGTTCGGCAATCTCTCGTCGCTGTCCTGCACGTGCAGCACCGCCGGACGCACGCGCCGCGCCTCGGCCGCGGTGATGAACCCGGCTTCCTGCATCGCGCCGATCACCAGCCGCTGGCGCTCGCGGGCACCGTCAAGATTGCCGGTGGGCGCCAGCCGGCTCGGCGCCTTTACGAGGCCCGCGAGCAGCGTCGCCTGGCTCAGCGTCAGATGCTCGGGACTGGTCGAGAAATAATGCTGGGCGGCAGCGCGCAGGCCATAGACGTTGTCGCCGAAATAGACATTCGAGAGGTAGCGCGAGAGAATCTCGTCCTTGCTCAGCCAGGCCTCGAGCCAGAAGGCGATCAGCACCTCCTGCGCCTTGCGCCCGAAGGTGCGGCGGGAGTTGAGGAACGCATTCTTGGCGAGCTGCTGGGTGATCGTGCTGCCGCCCTGCGACCCGCCGCCCGAGCTGACATTGTGGAACGCCGCGCGCGCGATGCCGCGCGGATCGACGCCCCAGTGGTTGTAGAAGCGCCGGTCCTCGATCGCGATGAAGGCCTGGGCGACATGATCGGGCAGCTTGGACACGTCGACGGGCTTGCCGATCACCGCCCCGCGCCTGGCGATGGGCGTGCCGTCAGAGGCCAGCAGCGTGATCGAGGGCGGCGCGGGCGGACGCAGCGACTTGGACAAGGGCGCGGTGATCGCCAGCCAGGCAACCGCGGCGATGAACAGCAGGATGCACACGGCGAGGCCGCGGACGATCCAGCGGCCCCAGCGGATGCCGCGCTTGGCCGGCACGGCGGGCGGCAGGTCGTCGCCGCCGTCGAAGCCGCCGCCTGCGCCGCCATAGCGCCCGCGATAGGGCTCGTGCGGCGCGGTGCTCTCCCCCGCCCCTGTGCCGGGCCGCCAGATCGGCTCGCGCTTGTCGCGCCGCCCCTGCGGGCGCCAGCCCTGCGGTTGTACACCATCGTCGTCGGCGCCATCGCGCCGCAACGGGAATCGACTATCGGGAATGCCGGGCTCGCGCGCCATGCATCCGCCTTAGCCGACTATCTGTGTTATCGCAATAACACACTGGGATTTTGCGGAGGGAGGGTCGCTCAGGCCTCCAGCTCGATGTCCCAGTAGAGCCAGTCGCGCCAGGTGTCGTGGAGATGGTTGGGCGGGAAGCGGCGGCCATGTTCCTGGAGCTGCCAGCTCGTCGGCCGGATCGGCTGGATGTAGAGCGGCATGCCGGCCTGCTGGGGGGTGCGGCCACCCTTGCGAAGGTTGCAGGGGGCGCAGGCGGTGGCGACATTTTCCCAGGTGGTGCGGCCGCCCTGGGCGCGGGGAATGACGTGGTCGAAGGTGAGATCCCGGTGCGATCCGCAATATTGGCAGGCGAACTTGTCGCGGAGGAACAGATTGAACCGGGTGAAGGCGGGAAATTGCGAAGGCTTCACATATTGTTTGAGCGCGATGACCGAAGGGAGCTTCAGCACCGCGCTGGGACTTCGCACCTCGCGTTCATAATAGGAGACGACGTCGACGCGTTCGAGAAAGATCGCCTTGATCGCCGTTTGCCAGGGCCACACGCTCAGGGGATAGTAACTGAGCGGCGTGTAATCGGCGTTCAGCACGAGCGCCGGGCACCCATCCGGATGGCGGATCAGATCGGGATGGTACATGCAAGAACCTCACCCTCGATTTCGGTGCCTCGCCTCTTGCGCAGAAGCGTGACGCCCGCATGACAGCATATGCCGCGACTCGCGGTCAAGAGCCACATTCATGAATATCCACACCCGATTTGCGCCCAGCCCCACCGGTCGACTCCATCTCGGCCATGCCTATTCCGCCCTCCAGGCGCACGACTTCGCGCGGGGCGCGGGCGGTCGTTTCACCCTGCGCATCGAGGATATCGACGGCACGCGCTCGCGGCCCGAACATGTAGCAGCGATCCTCGCCGATCTCGACTGGCTGGGGCTGATACGGGACGAACCGCCGACCTTCCAGTCGCAGCGGCGGGGGCTGTATCAGGACGCGCTCGACCGGCTGCGGGCGATGGGGCTGCTCTATCCCTGTTTCTGCACCCGCGCCGACATCGCGGCGAGCCTCTCCGCGCCGCACGGGCCCGACGGCCCGCTTTATCCCGGCACCTGCCGCGGCCTCGTCGATCCCGACCTGACGCGCCCGCACAGCTGGCGGCTCGACATGGCGAAGGCAGTCGCGCGGACGGGGGCGCTCACCTGGCACGACGCGGAGGCCGGTACCGTCGACGCCGATCCGGCAAGCCATGGCGACGTGATCCTCGCCCGCAAGGATGCGCCCGCCAGCTATCACCTCGCCGTCACGGTCGACGATGCGGCGCAGGGCATCAGCCATGTCGTGCGCGGGGCCGATCTGTTCGCCGCGACCCATGTCCACCGGCTGCTGCAGGCACTGCTCGACCTGCCGACGCCGGAATACCGCCACCATGCGCTGCTCGCGGGTCCGGACGGTCAGCGGCTCGCCAAGCGGCACGGCGCGCCGACGCTGGAATCGCTGCGGCTGGCGGGCGAGGATGGCCGCGCGCTGTCCGACAGACTGCGCAAAGGGGAAGTACCGATTGGCTTCGGACAAATCGAGGCGTAAGGTCGCCGAATGTTGTTCCTCGCGATCCTGTTCCTCGCAGCGGTCCTGGCGACGCTGTTCTTCCTCATCAAGGGGCTGGTCACCATGGCCGGCACCACCACGCAGGACCTGGAAGGCGACGGCCCCAGCGAGCGCGCGCTGCGATCGAACAAGCTGATGCAGAAGCGCATCCTGTTCCAGGCGGTGGCGATCGGCGTCGCTGCGCTGATCCTGCTGATCGCCTCGGCCAAGAGCTGAGGGGTTCTCGAACCAATAGTCGTCATCCCGGCGGAAGCCGGGATCCATTGCCCTGGCCGTTACGGCTCTTGCCCCGGCGGAGTGGCGAATGGATCCCGACTTTCGTCGGGATGACAGGTTTACGGGTAAGGCTAGAAGCGTAGCGTCAGCCGCCGCTGACCCGCCACACCGTGTTGCCGAGATCGTCGGCGATCAGCAGCGCGCCGGTCCTATCGAGCCCCAGCCCCACCGGGCGGCCATGCGCCGTCTCGCCCTCGACGAATCCGGTCACCACGTCGACCGCCTTGCCGGAGGGGCGTCCCTCGGCGAACGGCACATAGATCACCTTGTAGCCGTTGAGATGGCCGCGATCCCAGCTGCCATGCTCGCCGATGAACGCGCCCGAGCGCCACTGCGGCGGTAGCGCGACCGCGTTGGCGGCAAACACCATCCCCAGCGGCGCGACATGGCTGCTCAGGCTGTAATCGGGCTTGATCGCCTTGGCGACGAGGTCCGGCCGCTGCGGCTTCACCCGCGGATCGACATGCTGGCCCCAATAGCTGTACGGCCAGCCATAGAAGCCGCCGTCGCGCACCGACGTCAGGTAATCCGGCACCAGGTCCGGCCCCAGCTCGTCGCGCTCGTTGACCACGGTCCACAGCACGTTGGTCAGCGGCTCGAACTGCAGCCCGTTGGGATTGCGCAGGCCGGTACCATAGAGCCGGTGGGCGCCGCTCGCGCGATCGACTTCCCAGATCGCGGCGCGGCCGCGCTCGGCATCCATGCCGTTCTCGGTGATGTTGCTGTTCGACCCCACCCCGACATAGAGCTTGGTGCCGTCGGGGCTGGCGACGAGGCTCTTGGTCCAGTGGTGGTCGATCGGGCCGCCGGGCAGGTCGACCAGCCTGGTGCCCGCCGCGGTGATGCTGGTTTGCCCCGTCTGATACGGGAAGCGCAGGATCGCATCGGTATTGGCGACGTAGAGATCCCCGCCGACCAGCGCCACGCCGAACGGCGAGTTGAGCCCGGTGAGGAACTTGGTCTTGAGCTCGGGTACGCCGTCGCCGTTCGCGTCGCGCAGCAGGATGATGTCCATTCCCGCCTTGCCGCCGCCATGGGCGTGCGCCTGGATGAGGTTCATCACCACGTCCTTGGGCCGATGGATCGGCTCGGACGGGCCGTCGGTCTCGACCACCAGCACGTCGCCATTGGGCAGGGTGTAGACCGAGCGCGGCTTGGCGAGGCCCGTGGCGAAGGCCTGGACCTTCATGCCCGCCGGTACCTTTGGCTTGGCCGACCCCCAGGGGGCGGGCGGCACCACGTGCATCGGCGGCACGAGATATTGCTGGATCTCCGGCAGCTTGGGATCGCCGCCGATCTGCTGGCTGGTATCGCCGCCCTTGCTGGCGCATCCGGCGAGCGCGAGCGTGGCGCCCGCGGCGAGAAGCAGTGCACGCATCAGCGGAACCCTCCGAAACGGCTCTGGCGCAGCAGGATCGCGCCGAGCGCCGAGGCGCCGGTCAGCACGAGCACGGTCAGCACCGACAGGATCAGCCCCGCCGGCATCGCGCCGTAGGCATCGCGGCTGTGGATGAAATTGTTGAGCAGTGCCAACACCATGGCGACGGCATAGGCGATCGCATACGGGACCAGCAGTCGGTTCGCCCGCACCGTCGGCCGCACCAGATCGACGATCCCTACGATGGCGCCGAGCGCGCCGAGCACCATGCCCCCGGCGATCAGCCAGTCGGCGAAATTCTTCCACGCAATGTCGTAGCTGCGGAAATAGGCGATGTCGGCGATCATGCCTGCGAAGAAGCACACAAAGGGCAATCCCAGCACGATCGGGTGCAGCGGCAGGCCATAGGATCGGGTGCGAAGCGGTACGGGATCGGGCACGGGACGTCTCCCCAGACGAGGCAGGTCCTTCGAACGGTCGCACTATCAAGGGGTTCCGCCGCTTCCCCTGAAGACGCTAGCCTCGGCGGCGCGTCCACCGTACCTTCCCTACCCATGGTCAAGCTCAACAAGATCTACACCCGCACCGGCGACGCCGGCACCACCGGCCTTGCGGACGGCTCGCGCGTTTCCAAGGCCTCGGCCCGAATGGAGACGATCGGCGATGTCGACGAGGCGAACAGCGCGATCGGCGTCGCGCGCACCACGCTCGCGCCCGGCGATCCGCTCGACGCCACGCTCGCCCGCATCCAGAACGACCTGTTCGATCTCGGCGCCGATCTCGCCACGCCGGGAAATGGTGAGGGCGCGCTGCGGATCACGCCCGAACAAATCGCATGGCTGGAAGCCGCGATCGACACGCTCAACGACGATCTCCAACCGCTCAACAGCTTCGTCCTGCCCGGCGGCAGCCCGGCGGCGGCAGCGATCCACCTCGCCCGCGCCATCACCCGCCGTGCCGAACGTGCCGCGGTTGCCGCCAACGACCAGGGGACGCTGAGCAGCAACGCGCTCATCTACCTCAATAGACTTTCAGATTTTTTGTTCGTCGCCGCCCGCACCATGAACCAAAAGGGCGCGGCGGACGTTTTGTGGGTCCCTGGGGGACCTCGTAACCAATAGCCGTTGCTGCGCGCATCCCTCCGTATGGGTTGCCCCGGCAGCCGGCCTGCGGTAGGAGAACAGAATGCGAACGATGCCCGCCACTGCCGCCACCCCGGACGCCCTGGCGGCGCAGTTCGCGGGCGTCCGCGCGCTCAGCACCGCGCTGGTGGCGCCGCTCTCCGACGCCGATGCGACGCTCCAGTCGATGGACGACGCCTCGCCGGCCAAATGGCACCTCGCGCACACGACCTGGTTCTTCGAAACCTTCGTGCTGCGCGACCATGTGGCCGGCTATCGCCTGTTCGACGAGCGCTGGCCGTTCCTGTTCAACAGCTATTACGAGGCCGAGGGGCAGCGCCACGCCCGTCCCCGCCGCGGCATGCTCTCGCGCCCGACGCTGGACGCGGTGCACGCCTATCGCGCGGCAGTGGATAAGGCGATCGTCGAGGCGATGCCGATGCTGCCGGCCGAGGCGCTGACGCTGATCGCGCTCGGCTGCCAGCACGAGCAGCAGCACCAGGAACTGCTGCTCACCGACATTCTCCACCATTTCTCGGTCAACCCGCTCGAGCCGGCGATGTGGCCGGGCGCGGCCAAGGTCCCGGTGGCGATGCCCGGACCGATCGGCTGGATCGAAGGTGCTGCGGGCCAGGTCAGCGCGGGCATCGATATGCCCGAGGACCTGGCGGGCTTCGCCTTCGACTGCGAGACCCCACGCCACCCCACCCTTCTTCCCCCGCATGCGCTGGCCGATCGCACTGTGACCAATGGCGAATGGGCGGCGTTCATCGCCGCTGGCGGCTATGCCGATCCGCGCCACTGGCTGTCAGACGGCTGGGCCTGGGTGCAGGCCAACCGCATCACCGCGCCGCTCTACTGGCAACAGGTCGACGGCGTCTGGACCCGCTTCGGGCTCGACGGCCGCCGCCCGATCGATCCGGCCGCGCCGGTCACCCATGTCAGCTTCTTCGAGGCGGACGCCTATGCCAGCTGGGCCGGTGCCCGGCTGCCGACCGAGTTCGAATGGGAGGCCGCGGCGGCCGGCGCCGATCCGCGCTCGGGCAACCAGCTCGATGCTGCCGGCCCGGTCGAACCGCGCCCGTCGACGGGCGGCCCCGCCTGGTTCGGCGATGTGTGGGAATGGACCGGCAGCGCCTATCGCCCCTATCCCGGCTTCCGCACGGCGCAAGGCGCGGTCGGCGAATATAACGGCAAGTTCATGAGCGGGCAGTTCGTGCTGCGCGGCGGCAGCTGCGCCACCCCGCGCGGCCATGTGCGCGCCAGCTACCGCAATTTCTTCTACCCCCATCAGCGCTGGCAGTTCACCGGCGTGCGTCTGGCGAAGGACCTCTGATGCTCAAGCAGGAACTCGAAGACGGCCAGGCCAGCCTTGCCGACCCCCATTTCCGCGCCGACGTGCTGACCGGCCTCGCCGCCAGCCCGCGCGCGATCCCGGCGCGCTGGTTCTACGACCGCCGCGGCTCGGAACTGTTCGAGGAGATCACCGAGCTTCCCGAATATTACCCGACGCGCACCGAGACGGCACTGCTCGAATCGATCTCGGGCGCGCTGGGCGACCTTGCCGCGCCCAATGCGGCGGTGGTGGAGTTCGGCTCGGGTTCGTCGGTGAAGACGCCGCGGCTGCTCCGCGCGATCGAACCGGCCGCTTATGTGCCGATCGACATTTCGGGCGAGTTCCTTCGTCATTCCGCCGCCCAGCTCTCGCAGGCATTCCCTGGCCTGCCCGTCTATCCGGTGGAGGCAGATTTCCTGCGGCCCGTGCCGCTGCCCGAGCAGGTGGCGAAGATGCCCAAGCTCGGCTTTTTCCCCGGCTCGACGATCGGCAACATGAACGCCTGGCACGCGGTCGACCTGCTGCGCGCGATGCGCGAATGGCTGGGCGAAGGCGCACGACTGCTGATCGGGATGGACCGGGTGAAGTCGCCCGAGATCCTCGTCCCCGCCTATGACGATGCAGCGGGCGTAACCGCGGCGTTCAACCTCAACCTGCTGAGCCGGATCAACCGCGAGCTGGACGGGACGATCCCGGTCGACGCCTTCCGCCACCGCGCCATCTGGAACGCCGACTATGCCCGGATCGAAATGCATCTCGAGGCGCAGCGCGATGTCGACTTCACCGTCGACGGCCGCCCGTTCAGCATGGCGGCGGGCGAGACGATCCACACCGAGAACAGCCACAAATACGGCCCCAACGGCGCGCGCCAGCTGCTCCGCGCGGGCGGCTGGACGCCGATCGAACAATGGACCGACGACAAGGACTGGTTCGCGCTGATCCTCTGCGAGGCCCAGCCGCTGCGTCGGGCGCCGTAACAGACCGTTGACCGGGCGTGTGCCAGGCCGCAAGGACTTGGCCATGCGCTTCTTCTCGGACAATGCCGCCGCCGTCTGCCCGCCTGTGCTCCAGGCGCTGGTCGAGGCGAATACGCTCGACACCGCCTATGACGGCGATGCCTGGTCGAAGCGGCTCGACGGCGCCTTTTCCGATCTGTTCGGAACGCAAGTCCGCGCGCTGTGGGTGCCTACCGGCACCGCGGCGAACTGCCTGGCGCTGACCGCGCTCTGCCCCCCGCATGGCGGCATCGTCTGCCACCGCGACGCGCACATCAACTGCGACGAGGGCGGTGCGCCCGAATTCTACACGCACGGCGCGAAGCTGCTCACCGCCGCCGGCCCGGGCGCCAAGCTGACCCCCGAGGCGATCCATGCAGTGGTCGATCCGATCCGCAACGACGTGCATCAGGTGCAGCCGCACGCGATCTCGATCACCAACGCGACCGAATATGGCCTGGTCTATACGGCCGACGAGGTGGCGGCGATCGGCGATCTCGCCAAGACTCGCAAGCTCGGCCTGCACATGGACGGGGCGCGCTTCGCCAATGCCGTCGCGCATCTCGGCTGCCATCCGGGCGACGTTACCTGGCGCGCGGGCGTCGACGCGCTGAGCTTCGGCTTCGTCAAGAATGGCGGCATGAGCGCCGAGGCGCTGGTGTTCTTCCGCCCCGAACTGGCCGATGTGACGCTCTACCGCCGCAAGCGCGCCGGGCTGCTCTTCTCCAAAGGCCGCTATCTCGCCGCGCAGCTGCTGGCGATGCTGGAGAACGATGTGTGGCTCGCCAACGCCCGCGCCGCCAATGCCGGGGCGCGGCTGCTGGCCGAAGCGGCAGGCGACCGGCTGGTGCACCCGGTGCAGGCGAACGAAGTGTTCCTGAAGGCAAACCCGGCGGAAGCCGAAGCCTTGCGCGCGCTCGGCTTCGACTTCTACGACTGGGCCGAGGGCGAAGTGCGCCTCGTCACCAGCTGGGACCAGGCGGAGGACGCGATCCGGCCGCTGGCCCAGGCGATCGCGGCGCTGTGATCGGCGCCGACACGCCCCGCTCCGCCCGGCTGACGGTCCTTATTCCGTTCCTGCTGGTCACGCTGATCTGGGGTTCGACCTGGCTCGTCATCAAGGACCAGCTGGCGGTGGTGCCGCCAAGCTGGTCGGTGAGCTATCGCTTCCTCGTCGCCGGGGTGACGACGCTGCTCTGGGCGGCGTTCCGACGCGACCGGCTGCTGCTCGATGCCCGCGGCTTTGCCTTTGCCGCCTGCCTGGGTCTCGCCCAGTTCGTGCTCAACTTCAACTTCGTCTACCGCGCCGAGGCGCACGTCACCTCGGGTGTGGTAGCGGTGGTCTATGCGCTGCTGCTGGTGCCCAACGCGATCCTGGCGCGGATCTTCCTGGGCCAGAAGATGGGAAGGCAGCTGCTGATCGGTTCGGTCGTGGCGATGGCGGGCGTGGCGCTGCTGTTCGTCCATGAGGCGCGGCTCAACCCCGTCGGCCCGCATGAAGCGCTGCTCGGGATCGGCATCGCGCTGGCGGGGGTGCTCTCCGCCTCGGTCGCGAACGTGATGCAGGCGACCGGCACCGCCAAGGCCTATCCGATGGCCTCCACGCTCGGCTGGGCGATGCTGATCGGCGCCGCGCTCGATGCGGGCTTCGCGCTCGCCACGGTCGGGCCGCCCGTGATCGAGACGCGGCCCGCCTATCTGCTCGGCATCCTCTATCTTGGCGTGATCGGCTCCTCGATCACCTTCACCATCTATTTCCAGCTGATCCGCACCATCGGCCCGGCCAAGGCGGCCTATACCAGCGTGCTGATTCCGGTGATCGCGATGCTGCTCTCGACGCTGTTCGAGGGCTATCGCTGGTCGCTGCTCGCGGTGGGCGGCGGCGTGCTGGTGCTGGTCGGGCTGGTGCTGGCCTTGAGGGCGCGCAGGCCCAACCGGTAATCGGCATAGCGCGGCCGCCAGCCGAGCAGCCGCCTGGCCTTGCCGTTCGCCACCCGCCGGTTCTCGGCATAAAAGGCGCGCGAGGCGGCGCTGAGCTCGACGTCGTCGGGCGTGACCGCCGGGCCCGGATCGACCCCCAGCAGTTCGGCGGCATAGGCGAGCACTTCGGCCTGCGGCGCGGGGAGGTCGTCGGCGAGGTTGTAGGCGCCGGGCGGCCCCGCGAACGCCGCGATCACGCCGGCGACGAGATCGTCGACATGCACCCGGCTGAACACCTGCCCTGGGAAATAGACCCGAGTCGCCCCCGCCGCCATCCGCTCCAGCGCCGAGCGTTCGGGGCCGTAGATGCCCGGCAGGCGGAAAACATGCGCATTGGGCAGCGCGCCCCAGCCGAGATCCGCCTCGACCCGCCCCCAGCGACGTCCCCGCAGCGGCGCGCTCTCGTCCACCCAGCCGCCGCCGGTATCGCCGTACACGCCGGTCGAGGAGAGATAGCCGAGCCACTTGCCGCTTGCCGCGATCTCGGCGCCGTAAGCGGCGAGCACCGGGTCGGCATCCCCTGGCGGAATGCTGGAGAGGATGTGGGTCGCCGCCGCGATTTCCACGCGGGTACGTGCCCGATCGGCGAAGGTGGCGCGGGTGACGGTCTCCACCTGGCCGCCCGCCGCCTGCACCGCCGCCATCAGCCGCGACGCGGTATAGCCGGGACCGAAGACGAGCAGGCGAACGACGCTCACTGCCCGCCCCCGAACAGCGTGCCGAAAAAGTCGCCGTGGTTCCAGCGCGGGCGCGCATCGCCATCGGCCAGCGCCTGCACCGTCGCGAGGCCGACACGCTTGTACTTCACCGCCGAATTCCAGTCGAACGGCAGGTCGATCTGATCGGAAGGCTTGTGATAATTCTCGTCGAGGAACTTGCGCGCCGCCACCGCGCCGGTGCCGCCCGGCCCGGTGTCGAGCGACACCGCGGGGATGCCCGCCCGCACGAAGCTGTAATGGTCGGAGCGGACGAAGAACATCTCCTCCGGCGCGGGATCGGGCACGACGCCCAGCCCCTCGGCCCTGGCCGCGGCGGCGACCACCGGGCCGATGCTCGACCGCTCGCCGCCGAGCACGACGAGGTCGACCAGCGGGTAGGTGAGGATCGGCATGTCGAAATTGACGCCGGCGACGATCGCCCCCCTGGGGACCGTCGGGAAATGCGCGAAATAGTCGGAGCCGATCAGCCCCTTCTCCTCGGCGGTGAGGGCTACGAACAGCAGCGAGCGACGCGGCCGCTTGCCGCTTTCCTGGATGGCCTTGGCGATCTCGAGCAGCATCGACACGCCGATCGCATTGTCCATCGCGCCGTTGTAGATCGTGTCGCCCTTCACCGGCTCGCCGACGCCGACATGGTCGAGATGCGCCGACAGCACCACCGTCTGCGCCTTGAGTGCGGGATCGCTGCCTTCGATCCTGCCGATGACATTGTGGCTGTCGCGCGTCGACAGCCGGGTCTTGCTCGCCACCGCCAGCGTGCCTGCGAGCGGCCCGGTCGGCATGCGGCTGCCGCGCGCCTGCGCGGCGAGCACGTCGGCCCAGCGCAGCTTCGCGCCTACGAACAGCTTGGCCGCGCCGGCCTGGCTCACCTGGCCGACAACCGGGGCCTGGGGCGATACCGCATTCGCGACGCCGTCGGGGCCCGCCCAGCCGGTGCGCGGATAGGCATAATAGGGCGCGAACTTCTCGACGCTGAACTCCCTGGCGCGCGCGATCGTCTCGACGATCAGCACCGCCTTGGCGCCGCGCGCCGCCGCCAGCCGCGCCTTCTGTCCGTCGTCGCCGAAATGGGCGTTGACCTCGTTGGGCAGGCCCTTGGGGGTACCGTCGAGGATCGCGACGATCTTGCCGCGCACGTCGAGGCCCTTGTAGTCGTCCCGCTTCCCCTGCGGATAGACGATGCCATAGCCGGCGAAGACCAGCTCGCCCTCCGCCTTGAAGTCGGGCGACGAGGGCACCGGTTCGTTGACGAAGTCCTTGCCGAAGGCGAACGGCACGTCCTTGCCGCCGCGCTTGAGCGTCCATGTCGCCTTTTCCGCCGGGCGATAGGTGACGAGCTTGACCGGCTGGAACCAGCCGCCACTCGCGCCAGGCTCCAGTCCCATCGCCAGCATCCGCGCGGCGACATATTCGGCCGCCACGTCATAGTCCCGCGTCCCCGCCTCGCGACCGCGCAGCGCGTCCGAGGCGAGGAACTGGACATGCGCCTTGATCGCCGCCTGTTCGGGGGTGAGCGGCGGCGCCTGCTGCGCCAGCGCGGGGCCGGCGAGCAGGAGCAGGGCAAGCAGCGCGCGCTTCACCAGCGCTTACTTCGCGCCCGGACCGTCATAGGTGAGGCCGAAAAAGTCGCCCTTGTTCCACACCGGCCGTTCGTCACCATTCGCGATCGCGTTGGCGATGCGGAAGTTGACGTCGACGAAACGCACGCCCGACTGCCAGTTGATCGCCGGCTGCTGGTCGATCTGGTCCGAGGGCTGGTGGTAATGGTTCTTCATGAAGTGATCGATCGCCGCGCGGCCCGGGCCACCCGCACCCGGCCACAGGAACACCGAGGGCACGCCCTTGCGCACGAAGTTGTAATGGTCCGAACGCACGAAGATATTCTCGCCGGGCAGCGGGTCCTCGGACATCTTCACGCCGATCTCGGCCGCCGCCTTGGCGACGATCGGCCCCAGCGTCGAATGATTGGCGCCGTAAACCACGATATCCTCGAACGGATAGGTGATGATCGGCATGTCGAGGTTCACGTCGGCGACGATGGTGTTCTTGATCGTGGGGTTGTTGGCGAAATAGTCGGAGCCGACCAGCCCCTTCTCTTCCGCCGTCACTGCCAGGAACAGGATCGAGCGGCGCGGCTTGGTGCCCGCCGCCTTGAAGCGCTTGGCCTCCTCGATCAGCGAGGCGGTGCCGATCGCGTCATCGAGCGCGCCGTTGTTGATCGTGTCGCCCTTCGCATCGGGCTTGCCCACGCCGATGTGATCGAGATGGGCGGAGAGCACGACGACTTCGCCGGCCAGCTTGGGATCGCTGCCTTCGATCAGGCCCGCCACGTTGAAGCTCGGCATCGGGGTCAGCGCGGTCTTGGTCGCGATCGTCAGCGTGCCCGGCAACTGGATCGCCTTGAACGTGGCGCCGTCGACTGCGGCGGCCTTGGCGATCGACGCCCAGGGGGTCTTGGCGCCGGCGAACAGCTTCTCGGCACCTGCAAGGCTCAGCAGCCCCAGGCCCGGCGTGCCCGGTGCAGCGACATGGCCGGTGCCGTCGGCATTGCCCCAGGTGACGCGCGGGCGGTTGGCATAGGCGGCATACATCGCGAACGGACGGCTCTTGGCGGAGCGCGGCGACTCGAGCGTGATATAGCCCACCGCACCGTGCTTCTTCGCGATCTCGGCCTTGGCGGCGGGGTTCTGGAAGTGCGCGCCTTCCTCGCCGGGGAAGCTGGAGGGGGCACCGCCGAAAAAGGCGACGATCTTGCCCTTCACGTCGACGCCCTTGTAGTCGTCGCGGCCCAGCCCGACGATGCCATAGCCGACGAACACCACCGGCGCGGTGACGCTGTATTCGGGCTTCTCGGGGTTGGCACCCGCGATGAAGTCCTTGCCGGCTTCGAGCGTGACTGGCGCACCCTTGGCGCGGCCGATCGACATCGCGCCGCTGCCGTCCAGCTTGTAGCTGACCAGCGGCACCTTCTGCAGATAGCCGCCGTCATCGCCCGCCGGTTTGAGGCCCGCCGCATAGAATTGCGACGCGACATAGTCCGCTGCGATCTCGAACTCCGGGGATCCCGCCTCGCGGCCCTTCAGCGCATCGGAGGCGAGGAACATCACATGGCTCTTCAGCGCCGCCTGCTCCGGCGGCAGCGGGGCGTAGATGACGGCATTCCGCTCGGCAACGGTCTGGGCAAGGGCGGGCGACGCCGCGACGAGGAGAAGGGCAAGCGGCGCAGTCGGTCGAAGCATCGGGTTTCCCTGTGGATCGCAAGAATATTTCAAGCCTAGCAGGGATGCCCGGGCGGTCAATTCCCACCCGTTGCCCCCTTCGCGCCATTTCGCTGCCGTACCCGCATGTCGAAGCGCGAATGAAGTTTTCGAGCAAGGTAATCGAGAGAATAGAGTAGCAGCCGGGGCGGCTTGTCCTATATCGAACCGGTATGAGTGACGCCCGCATCGCCGCCGCAGCCCCCCAGGCCATTCGCCGTGAGGATTATCGCCAACCCGACTGGCTGGTGCCGGAGATTGCGCTCGACTTCGATCTCGACCCCGCCGCGACCCGGGTGCGGGCCACGCTCCACGTCACCCGCAACGGCGCGCATGATCGCGCGCTGGTGCTGAACGGCGACGGGCTCGAAGCCGCATCGGTGAAGGTCGATGGCGTTGCCGCGCAGAACTGGCGGATGGACGGCCAGGATCTGGTGATCCCGCTCACCGGCGATGCCCACACGATCGAGACCGAAGTGGTGATCGCGCCCGAGCGCAACACCCAGCTCCAGGGCCTCTATGCCTCGTCGGGGATGCTCTGCACCCAGTGCGAGGCCGAGGGCTTCCGGCGCATCACCTTCTTCCCCGATCGCCCGGACGTTCTCTCCAAGTACAAGGTCCGCATGACCGCCGACAAGGCGCGCTTCCCGGTGCTGCTCGCCAATGGCGACCCGATCGCGCAAGGGCCCGCCGAGGGCGGCCGCCACTGGGCGGAGTGGCACGATCCCTTCCCCAAGCCGAGCTATCTGTTCGCGCTGGTCGCGGGCGATCTCGTCGCCAACACCGGCAGCTTCACGACCATGTCGGGCCGTGAGGTCCAGCTGGGCATCTATGTCCGCGCGCCCGACCTGCCCAAGACCGACCACGCCCTGCATGCGCTGAAGCTCAGCATGAAGTGGGACGAGGACGTCTATGGCCGCGAGTACGATCTCGACGTGTTCAACATCGTCGCGGTCGACGACTTCAACTTCGGCGCGATGGAGAACAAGGGGCTGAACGTCTTCAACAGCCGCTACATCCTCGCCGATCCCGACACCGCCACCGACTGGGACTATGACGCGATCGCCGCGGTGGTCGCGCACGAATATTTCCACAACTGGTCGGGCAACCGCGTCACCTGCCGTGACTGGTTCCAGCTGAGCCTGAAGGAAGGGTTCACCGTCTTCCGCGACCAGAGCTTCTCGGCCGATCAGGGCTCGGCGGCGGTCAAGCGGATCGAGGATGTGCGCTCGCTTCGTGCCAGCCAGTTCCCCGAGGATGCCGGCCCGCTCGCGCACCCGGTGCGCCCGGACGAATATATCGAGATCTCCAACTTCTACACGGCGACCATCTACAACAAGGGCGCCGAGCTGATCCGGATGATGGCCACCATCCTCGGCCCGCAGAAGTTCCGCGCCGCGACCGACCTCTATTTCGATCGCTTCGACGGCACCGCCGCAACCTGCGAGGATTTCGTGGCCAGCATGGAGGAGGCCGGCGGGGTCGATCTCGGCCAGTTCCGCCGCTGGTACAGCCAGGCGGGCACCCCGCGCGTCTCCGCCAACCTCGTGCAGGACGGTGCGACCACCCGCCTCGCGCTCGCCCAGACCGTGCCGCCGACGCCGGGCCAGCCGGTCAAGGAGCCGATGGTCCTCCCGCTCAAGATCCGCCTGTTCGGCGAGAAGAGCGGTGCGCCGCTGACCGACGAACAGCTGGTGCTGCTCGACAAGCCCGAGCAGGAACTGCGCTTCGAGGGCCTGCCCGAGCGCGCGGTGCTGTCGATCAACCGCGGTTTCTCGGCACCGGTGATCGTCGACGCCAATCGCAGCGCGGCCGACCTCGCCTTCCTCTCGGCGCATGACGACGATCCCTTCGCGCGCTACGAGGCGATGCAGCAGCTGATGCTCGACACGCTAGTCGCCGCGGTGACCACCGGCAAGGGCGAGCATGGCGCGCTGATCGACGCGGTCCGCAACACGCTGACCGATCCGTCGCTCGACCGCGCCTTCATCGCCGAGGCGGTGCTGCTCCCCTCGGACAGCTTCATCGGCGACCAGATGGCGGTGGTGGATCCCGATGCGATCTTCCGCGCACGGGAAGCCTTGCGCGCCGATCTCGGCAACCTGCTCGAGCCCGAATGGCGCGCGGCGTACGAAGGCGCACGGGCCAACCGCTTCGAATATTCGCCGGCCGCCAAGGGCGCGCGCCGCCTGAAGAACGTGGCGCTCGGCTATATCGCCGCCAGCGGCGCGGCCGATGCGGCGGAGCTCGCCTATGCGCAGTTCGACGCGGCCGACAACATGACCGATCGCCAGGGCGGGCTCGCCACGCTGGTCAACGGCACGTCGTCGCTGCGGGAGAAGGCGATTCAAGCCTTCTACCAGCGTTATGCCGGCAACGCGCTGGTGCTGGACAAGTGGTTCCAGACCCAGGCACTGTCTTCGCGCGACGACACGCTTGCGGCGGTGGAGAAGCTCGCCAGGCATCCCGACTTCACGCTCGCCAACCCCAACCGGGCGCGGGCGCTGGTCGGCGCGTTCAGCATCAACCAGCGGGCGTTTCATGATCCTTCGGGGCGCGGCTATCGCTTCGTCGCGGACCAGCTGATCGCGCTCGACAAGCTCAATCCGCAGACTGCCGCCAAGCTGGTGCCGCCGCTCGGCCGCTGGAAGCGCTTCGACGCCGACCGCGCCGCCAAGATGCGCGGCGAGCTGGAACGGATCGTCGCCAGCCCGGGCCTGAGCAAGGACATGTTCGAACAGGCCACCAAGTCGCTCGACTGATGCTCCGGCTGCTCACCGCCACGGTCCGCGATTCCGCCCGGGTGCGGACCGTGGCGGCCGTGGCGGCGCGCTTCGGGCTGGGCGTGCTGCTGGAGACGCTCGGCTTTGCGGGCGAGGCCGATGCCGCCGATCCCGAGACCGGTGCCCTGCCCCTGCCCCGCCGCACCCGGCTGGCACTGGAGGCGCTGGGCCCCACCTATGTGAAGATCGGCCAGATTCTCGCGACGCGCGGCGACCTGCTGCCGCCCGAGTGGATCGCCGAGCTGGAACGGCTCCAGAGCGCCGCGCCGACGTTGCCCTTCGAGGCGATCCGCGGCGAGGTGGAAGCCGCGCTCGGCATGCCGCCGGAAGAAGCGTTCGCCTCGTTCGACCCGACGCCGCTGGCTGCTGCCTCGATGGCGCAGGTCCATCGTGCGCGGCTGGCGGATGGCCGCGAGGTGGTGCTGAAGGTGCGCCGCCCGGGCATCCGCGCGGCGATGGAGGCGGACCTGCGGCTGATCGGCGAGCTCGCCGCGCTGGTCGCACAGAGCAGCGCGGAGGCGCGACGGTTCGAGCCGGTGGCGCTCGCCCGGCAGCTCCGCCAGGCCTTGTTGGAGGAGCTCGACTTCACCAACGAGGGCCGCAACGCCGATCTGCTGCGCGCCGACATGGCCGACACGCCGCGCGTCGTGGTGCCCGAGATCCATTGGCAGTGGACGTCCGAGACGCTGCTGGTGATGGACTATATCGCCGGCGTGAAGCCGGTATCCGGCGAAGCGCTGCGGGCCGCCGGGATCGATCCCGAAGCCATCGCCGAGCTGGGCGCCGATACCGTGATCGCGATGGTGCTGGTCAACGGCCGCTTCCATGCCGATCCGCACCCCGGCAATCTGCTCTGCCTGCCCGGCGACAGGCTGGCGCTGCTGGACCTCGGCTCGATCGGCCATGTCGGGCCGAAGCGCCGCGACGAGTTCATCGCCTTCGTGCTGGCGCTGACCGGCGGCAACGCCCGGGCGCTCGCCGACACGCTGGCGCTATGGAGCGAGGGGCATGCCGTCCCCCGCCGCACGATCGACCGCGCGGCCGAGGCGATTGTTCAGCGCCATGGCGGCGGCAAGCTCGTGCTCTCGGCGATGATGCCCGATTTCCTGCGGCTGCTGCGCGAGGAAAGGCTGGTGCTGCCGCCGG
This sequence comes from Sphingomonas sp. ABOLE, assembly GCF_003950455.1. NCBI lineage: Bacteria > Pseudomonadati > Pseudomonadota > Alphaproteobacteria > Sphingomonadales > Sphingomonadaceae > Sphingomonas > Sphingomonas sp. ABOLE. The sequence continues at coordinate 144,773 of NZ_QQWY01000001.1, read as the reverse complement.
ACCTGCTGCTGGTGTTCAAGGCGATGGTGACGATGGACGGCGTGCTCGACCGCATCGCACCGGGTTTCGACCTGTCGGGTGCGATCGGACGGGCGCAGGTCGCGCTGCTGGCGAACCGCTTCGGCCCGGCGCGGATGGCGGCCAGCTCGGCGGCGCTGGCACTGGCATTGGTGGAGCTCGGCGAGGACGCGCCACGCCTGCTGCGCGCGGCGGCGGCGCGGCTCGAAGCGCCGGCGGCGGATACCGGCGTGGCAGCGGCGGTCACCAAGGCGGGCGGGTGGATCGCGACGGCGCTAGTGGCCGGCGCGGGGCTGATCGCTGCGGCGCTCTGGCTGGCTTAAGCCTTCGCTTCCCTCCCGCTTGCGGGAGCGGTCGGGGGAGGGGATGGCGGTTTCGCGCAACAAGACGCGTCAGCAAAAGCCTCCACGTCAGCCCCTCCCCTAACCCCTCCCGCAAGCGGGAGGGGAACGAGGTCACCCCATCACGTTCCGGCCGCGCTGCACGATCGCGCTATGCCCCACGCTCGCCTTCAGGCTGCGGTCGGTCACCGTGTCCATGAACACCCAGTCGTTGCGCGCCTGATCGGGCGTGAGCGTCAGCGCCATATAGCCGCGGCGGCTGGTGTCGCACCATTTCAGCTCGGGATTCGCCTTGACCATCGCGGCGGCGACCACCTTCGGATCGGTCTTGAGCGCGCTTTCGAAGCCCGGCGAGGTCACCGCATGGCCGGCGAACTCGACGCCCGCCGCCTTGCCGTCCTGCGCGAGATCGAACGCCCAGGCATTGTGGCTGTCGCCGCACACGACGAGCAGGTTCGCGCCCATGCTCTGCGACGACTTCAGGAATCGCGCCCGCGCCGCCGGATAGCCGCCCCAGCTGTCATAGCCGAGCGGCAGGCCCAGTCTGCCCGCCAGCACGCCCGCCTGGACATAGGCCTTGGCGCGCGGATCGGCGTCCGGCGCCAGCCAGCCCATCGCATCGGCCGGGGTGGTGAGGTTGCCCATGATCGTGCCGAAGCCGACCACCTGCCAGCGCTGCCCCGCCTTGACCGAGCGGCGCATCGCATGGTCGAGCCACACTTCCTGCTCGCTGCCGAGCATCGTCACCGCCGGATCGTGCCAGGCCCCGTCGCGGAACGCGGTGAGCGCCTTGACCGGATCGGCTTCCTTGAACAGCGGGGCGACATCGGGCTGCTGGCTGCGCGCGAGCAGCCGGCTCTCGGTGCGGAAGAAGGTCGCCAGCGTGCCGATCTCGTAACTGCCCCAGGGCGTCTCGGACACCGGCATCCACTCGCGGAACACCTGCATCGCCGCGGCCTTGCGCGCGCTCCAATCCCCTTCCTTGTCAGGCTGGTGGTTCTCGGCGCCGCCTTCCCAGCTGTCGTTCGCGCTTTCATGGTCGTCCCACTGGACGAGCATCGGCTTGTTTGCATGCAGCGCCTGGAGATCGGGATCGGCGCGGTAGCTGGCGTAGCGCAGGCGGTAATCGGCGAGGTGGATCATCTCGCCCGCCGGCTCGGGCCAGCGGCCACCGATCGCGCCGCCGGCCGGCGCATAGCCGCCCTTGGCATATTCGTAGAGATAGTCGCCGAGATGCACCCACAGGTCGATGTCGTCGCGGGCGGCGGCATGGCCATAGGCGTTGAACCAGCCGAACGGCAGGTTCGAACAGGAGAAGATCGCGATGCCGAAGCGGCGCGCATCGCCCAGCGGCAGCGTCTTGGTACGGCCCACCGGCGAGAAGCTGCCGTCGGGTGCCACGAAACGGTAGAAATAGCGCGTGTCGGGCGAAAGGCCGGCCAGGGTCACCTTGGCGGTGTGGTCGCGCCACGCGCCGGTGATCTGCTCGCCTTCGGCGACGATGCGGGTGAAGTCGGCGCTGGTGGCGATCTGCGCGCGCAACTTCACCGCGCCGCCATCGGCGGGCACGTAGCGCGTCCATAGCAGCATCGTGTCCGGCCCCGGCTCGCCGCTCGCCACCGAATGGGTGAAGCCGCGGGCGGTCGCCTGGGCAAGCGCGATGCCGGGAAGTGCCAGCGCACCGATTCCCAGGGTTCCGGTGAGCAGCAGCGCGCGGCGGTCGAGTCGGAGAGTCATCTTGTCGCGTCCCTTGTTCGGTCGGCCGCTCCCTGCCGCGGCTAGGTGTCGTGTTCGTGACAGCGACGCAAAGCTAGGCTAGGCATTTCGGCGAATCGGGTTTTTGGGGCGTGACAACTGGGGGAACGCACCCTGCCGAGCGGGAAGACCGCCGGCGGCACGGAGACGAAGGCGCACGTGAAGGCATTCCCAACCGCGCCGGGCCTCGCCCGGTCGCCTCGCCGCATGACTGCGGCTCCACCCTCCTTGGCGCGCAGCATCGCCCGCTGATGGCAACGCGTATCGCTTCCCTCGGCATTGCCGAGCCGAAAGCCGGGCTCGCCGCGGCAGCAGCAGCCCTGCCACGCTGGATGGCGCTGCTGGCGACGGCGGTCGCCGTGCGCGCCGTCACCTTCGGCAATCCGCTGGTGGCGGTCGACGAGCAATTCTACTGGGTCACCGCCCAGCGACTGCTCGACGGCGCGCTACCCTTCGTCGACATTTGGGATCGCAAGCCCGTCGGACTGTTCCTGCTCTATGCCCCCGCGGCGGCGCTGGGCATGCCCTGGGGCATCCTCACCTATCAGCTGATGGCGCTCGCCTGCGTGGTGCTCACCGCCGGCATGATCGCACGGACGGCCGACCGGGTCGGCTGGAGCGCCGGCGCGCTGCCGGCTGCCCTGCTCTACATCCTGATGCTCAACGTGGCGGACGGCCAGGGCGGTCAGGCGCCGGTCTTCTACAACCTGCTCACCATGGGTGCGGTCGCACTGCTGCTGCCGCGCGCCGACGATCGCGATGGCGATCCGGTCCGCATCGGGCGCAACCTGCTCGCGATGCTGCTGATCGGGCTGGCGCTGCAGGTGAAGTACACCGTGCTGTTCGAGGGCCTGTTCCTCGGCCTGTGGCTGCTGCGCCGCGAATCGGTGCTCGGTGCGAACCTCCACCATGTCGCCCGGCGCGGTCTCGGCTATGCCGGCATGGCGATGCTGCCGACACTGCTCGCCGCCGGCGCCTATGCCTGGCTCGGCCATTTCGATGCCTGGGCCTATGCCAATTTCGGCTCGATCCTCGACCGCCGCAGCGACCCGTTCATCGACCTGGTCGGCGCCTTCTTCGAAGTGATGGTGCCGCTCGCGCCGCTGCTGGTGCTGAGCGGCCTCGGCTGGGCGCGGATGCGGCGCGCGGGCGGCCCTTCCGCCGCCGAGGGGCTGCTGCTCGGCTGGCTGGTCGCGGCGATGGTCGGACTGCTCGTATTCGGCTCCTGGTTCCCGCATTATGCGCTGCCGGCGATGGTACCGGGAAGCCTGTGCTGCGCCGGTTTCTTTGCGCAGGACCGGATCGGCCGCCGCATCGTCGCCCCCGTCCTCCTCGCGGTGGCCCTGATCGCGGGCACGATCTGCGTGCTCGCCGCCCAAGTCAAGCGCGGCAGCGCCGCCCAGCTGGCGACGATCGCCGACGCCATCGGCCGGGGGCCGGGCTGCCTCTACGTCCAGTCGGGTGATTCGATGCTCTACGGCGCCACCGGCCGCTGCGCACTGAGCCCCTGGCTGTTCCCCAGCCATTTGTCGCGCGAGCGCGAAAACGGCGCGCTCGGAGTGGATCAGATCGCCGAAGTCGACCGCATCTTCGCGCAGCGCCCGGCGGTGGTGGTGATGCGCACGCCGTTCCGCGGCGAGCGGCTGGCGGTGCGCGCGCATGTGCAGCGCTATCTCCACCGCCTCGGCTATGCGTCGCGCGGCACCTATTGGATGGGCACCGTGCCGACCACCGTCTATGCCGCGCCCGAGATGTCCTCGACCACCGCACCGCCGCGCCGGGCGGCCAGCAAGCCGGCATAATAGTCCATCAGCGCGGCGGCGTGATCGGCGTCGCTGCGCACCTTGGCGGCGCCCACGCGCGCGGCATGGCGCAGGATCGTCTGGTCGCGCGCGAACAGCCGGCGGATCGCATCCGCCGCCGACAGCGTGTCGCGCGCCGCATAGGTCTCGGCAAAGGGCGGCTCGGCAATCTCGGCAAACCCGCCCTCGTCCGGTCCGATCAGCGGCAGGCCCGAGGCGAGCGCCTCCCAGGCGACCAGCCCGAACGGCTCGGCATCGGAACCGTGGATCAGCGCATCGCAACTCGCGATGATGCGCGAGAGCCGCAACCGATCATAGACCGGGCGGAAGATGCGGATGTGCGGGCTGTCGGCGATCAGCGCCTCGAGCTGCGAGCGCTGCGGCCCGTCGCCGAGCAGCATCAGCCCCACCGGCAGGTCGTTCGCGGCAGCCTCCACCGCCTCGATCACCAGCGGCCAGCGCTTCTCCTTGTGCTGGCGCCCGAGCCCGAGCAGCAAATGCCCCTCGGGCGGCAGGCCCAGTTGCGCGAGCAGCGACACCCGCAGCTTCTCGTCGCGCAGATCGGGGGAGAACCAGCCCCGGTCGATCCCCAGCGGCACCGAGGCATCGACCTTGAGCCCGCGCCGTTCGAACCTTTTGGCAAGCGCGGGACCGTTGGTCACGAACGCGTCATAGTGCGCCAGGAACCGCGCCATATACTTGGTGTACCAACCGAACGCCTGCTCGACCTGGAGCGGGGTCGCGACATTGTCGAGCCAGCGCTGCGGATAGGTGCCGACCAGGTCGCCATGCGCGAAATAGACCTTGAGCGCATCGCCCTGCCACCGCCCCACCGTCCAGGCAGGGAGCCAGGGCGAGCTGTTCTCGACGATGTCGGGCTTGAGCCGATCGAGCGCGGCCCAGACCGGCTCGTCCTTGACGAAGATGCGGTAATTGCGATCGAGCAGCAGCGGCGGGGCCTTGATCCAGTGGATCGCGCCGCCGCCGGGGCGCTCCTCCACTGCATTTTCCGCACCGGGCGCCACGACGATCAGCTCGTGCCCCAGATCGGCCATCAGGCCCATCTTGCGATCGAGATAAGTGCGTACGCCGCCGCCGGTGGGAGAGTAGAACTCGTTGACGTCGACGATGCGCATGCTGGTCCTCAATCGAGCGGGCTGAACCCTCCCAGGCCGCGCAGATACTGCGCCCGAATGTTCACCGTAGTCACTCCGTTCCCGACGCGCACCATCGCCTGCCGCAATTTGGGACGGCTGCGGCCCAGACGCTGGTTGGACGGGAAGCCGGCGCCGTCCGACCAGAAGTTGAACTTGTTCTTGCCGTCGCGGTCATGGGTGAACAGCACCGCATATTCGCCGGGCGCCGGCACGCGGATGCACAGGATCACCGGGCCCGAGGGCGGCGTGTTCGCCCAGATGCGGCGGAAGGTCTTGCCCTCCTTGGCCAGATCCCGGTCGTCCTTGAGGAAGTCCTCCTCGGTCGCCGGATACAGTTCCAGCTTCAACCTGCCGCTGCGGTCCTTGAGGCCGGTGATCTCGGCCTGGATGGCGGGGCCGCGGCCGCTGGTGCAGGCGCCGGCGTCCTCGCCCAGCGTCTGCGCGGTGGCCGGATGCGCGGCGGCAGCGGCAAGCAGTGTCGCGGCCAGAAGGGCGGTGCGCGTCATGCGGTTTTCCTCGTGAGCAAAGCGTGCAGGCCGAAGCCCGCGATCAGGACCATGTGCGCGGCCAGCGAAAGGCCGGCGATCAGCGCCATCAGTTCGGACAAGGCCTCGCCCTGGCCGATGATCATGATCGCGAAGCTGGCGAACAGCAGTTCCTTGTTCGGCACCAGCGGCAGGCGCCAGGCGAGCAGGCGGCCCGCCGACAGCAGCAGCCAGATGCCGATCGAGACCTGCGGCATCGCGAAATGCCAGGCGAAGGCGATCAGCACCGAACTGGTGATGATGCGGATGCAGTGGATCCCGAACACCCACCACAGCGCGCCGCGCGGCAGCGAGAAGACCCGCTTGGAAAAGATCAGGAACGGCAGCGACATCGCGAAGATCAGCGCGACCGAGCCCATCAGCGTGTTGAACTCGGCGGGCTTCAGCAGGTCGATGCCGAAGGGCAGTGCCATCGCCACCACCGCCAGCGTCATCGCGTTGCCGGCGATGGCCGAGAGGATCGTCACGTCCTTCACCGCGCCGAAGGGGGCCGCGACCATCTGGGTGCGCTGCCGTGCCCAGGCGTAGAAATAGGCCTCGCCCGAATAGCCGAGCAGCACTTCGTTCGCGATCCGCTTCTTGTGCAGCGCGATCATCCCGTCAATCGGGATCCGCCACAGCTTACGGAAGATGATGTAGTCGAAGGTCGGCGAGCCGAGATAATAGAGCACGAAGACGAGGTAGAAGAGCGGGTTGGTGGGCATCGCCCGCGCCAGCCCGGTCAGCCCGCCGCCGAACAGCTCGCGCGCCAGCCCCGCCACCATCAGCAGCGTGAGACCCGCGCCCAGCCACATCGGCCAGCGACGCTTGATCTTCTCGACGGGCTCGAGGCCGCCAAGATCGGGTGCAGCCGGAATCGCGGCTTCGGCCATGCGCGTGTTCACCGAAGCCTCCCCAGCCTGCCTGTTCAATCCATTCAAAAGCGCCACCGACAAGACCGAAACATTCACTCACTTCCCGCGTTTCGACGGCTTCCCCATCCGGGTCGCGTCGCGCGACGCTAGGCTTTCCCAACACATTGCGGTTTATTCCGGCAGCGATTTGGGCTTTAGAAAGGCAAACCGCAAGTAGATGCTGTACCACTCCCCCCCCTCCACGCCGCTCCACATCCTGGCGTTCGCAGAGACTCTGCAGGGCGGCGGCGTCGAACGTGCGCTGCTGCGCATGACGGCGGGGTGGCGCGAACGGGGACATCGGGTAACGCTGGTGCTGGGGGCGTGCGAGGGGCCGCTGGCAGCCGAACTCCCCGCCGGCATCGAGCTGATCGAGCTGGGCAGCCCGCATTATCCGATCCTGATGCGGCTGCCCGGCGTCGTCCGCAAGGTCGATCCCGACGTGGTGTTCTGCCCGGGCAACTACTACACCGCCGCCGCCGCGATGATCCGCCTCCGCCTCGGCCGCGACTGCCCGCCGATCATCGCCAAGGTGTCGAATGCGCTGGTGCGGCACGAGATGTGGCGGATGGTCGCGTGGGGCTATAACCGCTGGCTCCGCTGGCACCCCCGGTTCCTCGATCACGTCGTGGCGATGACCCCGGCGATGGCGCGCGAGGCGATGGCGAAGATGGCCCTGCCCGCGGATCGGGTGAGCGTGATCGCCAACCCGCCAGCCGAGCGCATCGCCGATGCCGCGCCGATCGCGCTGCCGGACGCACGCTACATCGTCGGCGTCGGCCGGCTGGAGGCGCAGAAGCGCTGGGACCGGCTGATCGATGCGCTGCCGCGGCTCGCCGATCCGGAGATCCGGCTGCTGCTGCTCGGCGAAGGCAGCGCGCGTGCGCCGCTGGAGGCGCAGGTGGCGCGGCTCGGCCTCGCCGACCGGGTGACGATGCCCGGCCATGTCAGCGATCCGCTCCCGGCATTGAAGCACGCCACCGTGGCGGCGCTGACCTCGGATTATGAAGGCGTGCCCGGCGTGGTCCGCGAGGCACTGTCGCAGGGCACGCCGGTGGTCGCGACCGAGGCGAGCGTGGCGGTGCGCGAACTTATCGACTCGCCGGCGCTCGGCACCGTGGTTCCGCGCGAGGATGGCGATGCGCTGGTCGCGGCGCTCGACCATTGGCTCGTGCCCGGCCGGGCCCGTCCAGCCCCTCGCGCCGACGAAGGTGATCCCGTCGGCGACTATCTCGCGCTGTTCAGCCGGCTCGCCCGTCAGCGCATCGCGTAGCGCAGGCCGATCCACAGCGTACGCGGCGTCGCGCGCTCGATGACGTTGCCGCCGCTGATCCCCGCCTGCACTTCGGCATCGAACAGATTCTCGGCGCGGCCTTCGATCCGCAGCGCGCGGGTGACCGGCACGCCCAGCGTCGCATCGACGGTCCAGGCCGAATCGAGCTCGGCACTGTTCTGGTCGTCCTCGAACCGGGCCCCGGCATAACGCGCCGTCACCGACGCATTGGCCAGCGCCGCGCGCCAGGCGAGCGTCGCCGATCCCTGAAAGCGCGGGGTCTGCGCCGGGCGCAGCCCGTCGAGCGACGTGGCTGCGCCGGAGGCATGGACGCGGCTGTCGGCATAGGCCCAGGAACCGGCGAGACTCCAGGCGCCGAGCGTCCAGTGGCCGTCCAGTTCGATACCTTTGGCCTCGACCGCTTCGAGATTCTGTCGCTGGCGATAGGCCCCCGCCGCCGAGACGAAGCCGACGCCGGGGAAGGTCCCCGGTCCGCGCGACAGCGTGACGTTGGCGATCGCGCCGTCGAGCCGGTTCAAATAGCCGGTCGCGCGGAAGACGAGGTCGGGCACGGGCCGGAGGTCGACGCCCACTTCGCCGCCCCATAGCCGCTCGGGATCGAGACCCGAATTGGCCGCGGTGGCGTCGGCGCCCGCGCGGAACGGGCGGTAGAGTTCGTTGAGTGTCGGCAGCCGCCAGCCGCGATAGCCGGCCGCGCGCAGCGTCACCGGGCCCATCGCATAGGCGGCACCCAGCCGCCCGGTCGGCTCCCAGCCATGGCGGTTGCTGTACCGCGTGTCGGTCAGCACCGGGCCGGCGGCGAGCGGCGCCTCGAACAGGCTACCGTCATGGATCGTCCAATGGTCCAGGCGCCCGCCGGCATCGAGCGTCCAGCCACCACTGGTGTAGCTGGCATTGGCGAAGCCGCCCGTCGTGAGGCTCGCGCCGCCGGCGATCCGCCGCCGCGTCGGGCTGGTGCCGACGAAGGTGTAGAGTTCGCGGGTCTCGCCCGAGACGCGGCGCAGGTCGCCGCCGAGCCGCAGCGTAACGCCCCCGCCCACCGGCGGGGCGACTTCGATCCGGCCGCCGATGCCGGTCGCGGGCACTTCCTGCTGCACGACGGGGCTTACCGTGTCGCGCGCGGCGGAGATGCTGGCGAAACCGCTCTCGAATTGGCGGACCTGGAGATATGCGAGCGCGGACCAGCCCCATTCGCCCTTCTGCCCGTTGCCGCGGTGGACGAGGCGCACGCTGGCGTCCGCGCCCTTGCTCAGCACACCGGTGAAGGCGGTGCCGCGGTCGCGCTGGTCGGTGAAGCCGGAGAGATTGGTCTGGAGTTCGGTGCCGCCCCCGATGTTGGTGACGCCCCGCACCGCGACGCTGGCCTGCTCATAGGGCGCTGCGCGATCGACACGGCCGGGCTTCACGATCGGCACGAAGCCGTCGCTGCGGCCATATTGCCCCGCGACCGTGAAGAAGCCGCCGCTGACCGGCACCGCGGCGACGGCGTTGGCGTCGACGCTGTTCCGGCTGCCGTAGAAAGCACCAAGGTTCAGCGAGCCCAGCTCGGTAGGACTGCCGCTCTCCAGCTCGACCGTGCCCGCCAGCGCTCCGGGGCCGGCAAAGCCGCTGCCACCACCGCGCGTCACGCGCACACCGGCGAGCCGGCCGGGCATATAGGCCGGGAACGGCACCCAGCCACCGAACGGATCGGTCTGCGGCACGCCGTCGAGCAGCAACAGCGCGCGGCTCGAGGCATTGCCGCCCAGCCCGCGCAGCGTGATCCCCTGGCTGGTCGGATGCGCCGAGGTGGAGGTCGAGCGGCGGAACTGCGCGAGCCCCGCGACATCGGCCAGCACGTCCTCGATCCGGTTGCTGGCGGTCTCGGCCAGCCGGGCGCGGTCGATCGTCACCACGGCATAGGCGGCATCGCCCGGCGGCACGTCGAGCCCGCGGCCAGTGACGACGATCTCGTCCTGCGAACGATCCTGCGCGACCGCAGGCGCCGCCACGCACAGCGCGGCAACCGCGCATCCCAGTTTTTCAAGCATGTGGTGCGACGGTATCCGGATGGGCGGCGACGAAAGCCGGATGGGAAACGGCCGCCGCTTCGGCGCGCAGCAGCAGGGGATAGGCATCCAGCGGCACGGCGAAGCGCCGGGCGTTGAACAGTTGCGGGACCAGGAAACAGTCGGAGATGTCGGGTGCGGCACCCCCGAGGAACGGGCCGTCGCCGCCGGAGTTGCGCACCATCGCCTCCAGCGCCGAAAAACCCTCGGCCATCCAGTGCGCCGTCCAGGCCGAGCGCGTCGCGGCATCGGCGCCGACGCCATGCTCCAGATGGCGCATCACCCGCAGATTGTTGATAGGATGCACGTCCATCCCGATCACCATCGCCCGCGCCAGCGCGTCGGCCCGGGCATCCGGATCGGCCGGGATCAGCCGCGGTTCGGGATAGCGCGCGTCGAGCCAGTCGAGGATCGCCAGGCTCTGGGTGAAGACGCGGCCGTCCGCCTCCAGCGCGGGGACCAGCCCCTGCGGGTTGCGCGCGAGATGCGCGGGGCTGCGCTGGGCGTTCTCCAGCAAGGGGACCTCGTGCCGCACATGCTCCACCCCTTTGAGGGCGAGCGCGATCCGCACCCGATACCCCGCCGAGGAGCGGAAATAGTCGTGCAGCACGAGCATCGGCTCAGTCCTTTTCGGAGTCGCCGTCGCGCTTCGGCTTCTTGCCGTTGAGCCGGGCGTTGCTCTCCAGGGCCACCTTGATCATCGCGACCATCGGATCGGCCAGCGCCAGCCCGAGCACGCCGAACAGCGTGCCGGCGAGGATCTGCGAGGAGAGCGTCAGCGCCGGCGGCAGGTCGACGGTACGCTTGGCGACCATCGGAATCACCACATAGCCGTCGAAATTCTGCACGGCGAAATAGATGATGATCGCCCAGATGCCGGTTTCCTGGCCGGCGCTGAAGCCCACGGCGGCCATCAGCACGCCCGAGATGATCGCGCCGACATTGGGAATGAACGCCAGCACGCCGGTGATGATGCCGAGCAGCAGCGCCATCGGCACGCCCGCGACGCTCAGCAAGATCCAGGTCAGCACGCCTTCGAACAGCATCCCGAGCAGGCGCCCGGCCAGCAGCCGTCGCATCGTCGTCGCCATGCCGCCCAGCATGTGCGCGAAGGCGTGGCGCTGGTCGAGCGGGACCATCCACTGCAGCCCGCGCTCGTAGATGCGCGGCTCCAGCGCGATGAACAGGCCCAGGATCAGGATCATGACCATGCTGGTCACCGCGCCGATCGCGGTGCCGACCGCGCTGGTCAGCTTGCCCACCGAGCCCAGCGCCTCGCGCAGCATGCCGTTGATGTCCGAACGGCCGGGCATCAGCCCCATGTCCGAGGCCCAGCGCGCGACGCGATTGGCCTGCGCCTCCAGCGTGGTGCGTAGTTGCTCGGCCTGCTCGGAGATCTGCATGCCCGTACGGTAGAAGACGAGGCCGAAGAACGCGAAGACGAGGAGCAGCACCAGCCCGATGCGCAGGCCGCGCGGGATCGGCAGCACCTTGCCGAGCAGCCGCGCGCCGCCATCGAGCATCGAGGCGAAGACCAGCCCCGCGAAGATGATCAGCAGCGGCTGGACCAGCAGCACGATCAGCGCGATGCCGACCGCCAGACCCAGCCACACCGTGGCCTTCCTGAATTCGGCGCGGGTGGCGGGGTCGCGAAACTCGTTCGGGCCCGGCTCGCGCACGACGCGGACGTGCGCGGATTCCAGCGGATCGTTGCTCATTGTTCCTCGTGGGTAGGGTGCAGCGAAATGCCGAACCGATCGCCGCGGAAACCCGTGAACCAGGTCAGCGGGTTCCATGTCGACGAGCCGTCGCGCGAAAAAGTGATGAACTCGGCGCGCCCGCCGATATTTTCCCACGGCACCGGCCCGCCCAGCCCGCCCTGTTCGAGGCTGAAGCGGCTGTCGGCACTGTTGTCGCGATTGTCGCCCATCAGGAACACATGGTCCTTCGGCACCACGGTCGGCGGGAAATTGTCGCCGGCGGAGTCGCCCAGGTCGGCGATGTCATAGCTGGCGCCGTTCGGCAGCGTCTCGCGGAACAGCGTCAGGCTGCAATAGGCCTTGCCCTGGTGGACGACGCGGCGGCCCTCGTAGAAGATCGATCCGCCGCGCTCGGGATCGGGATCGCAGCGGGTGTTGCCGTCGATCGGCACCAGCCGCTCGCCCAGCGCCTCGCGCGGGACCGGCTTGCCGTTCAGCCAGACGCTTCCGTCGCGCACGGCAATGGTGTCGCCGGGCAGGCCGATCACGCGCTTGATATAGTCGGTGCTGTGCTGCGGCGGGGTGACGATGACGATGTCGCCGCGCGCCGGCAGCCGGCCGAGGATGCGCCCGGGGATCGGCGGCAGCAGATGAAAGGTCGGCGTGACGAAGGAATAGCCGTAGGGATATTTGCTGACGATCAGCTGGTCCCCCACCCGCAGCGTGGGCAGCATCGATTCCGAGGGGATGTAGAAGGGCTTGGCGATCAGGCTGTGGAAGGCGAGCACCCCCAGCACCAGCCAAACGAGGCCGCGCAGTTCGGCCCACCAATCGGTACCCTGGCGTGTAGCGCTCTGGCGTCGCTCGCTCCGCTTGCTGCTCAACGCCAGTTCGTCCGCCCCCATTACATTTCCTTTTCCGCCGGCACGGCTTCGATCATCACCATCGCGAACGCCCAGGGCATGTCGTCCGTAAGCGTCAGGTGCACCTTGGCCACGTGTCCCGGTGGCGTCATGGCGTCAAGTCTCGCCTTGGCCCCGCCAGTCAGCGCGAGCGTGGGTGCGCCAGACGGTGCATTAACCACGCCGATATCCTTCATGAACACGCCCCGGCTGAACCCGGTTCCGACCGCCTTGGAAAATGCCTCCTTGGCCGCAAAGCGCTTGGCGAGGGTGGGCGCGTAATTGTGCGGGCGCTTGGCGGCCTTGGCGAGCTCGACCTCGGTGAACACGCGCTGCTCGAAGCGCGTGCCGTAGCGATCGAGCGAATTGCGGATCCGCTCGATGTTGCAGAGGTCGGAGCCGAGACCGAGGATCACGGCAAACTTCCTCCCCGGCACGGGGAGGGGGACCATTCGCGCAGCGACTGGTGGAGGGGCCGCGCCGGAGACGCGGTGTCCCGAAAGGCGCAGGATCTACCGCTGCTGCGCGGCGGCCCCTCCAACACGCCTTCGGCGTGGTCTCCCTCCCCGTGCCGGGGAGGATTGAAGGAAAACCTCACCGCGCCGAGTCCATCAGCGCGCGCATCCGCTGCACCACCGGCCCGAGGCCATCGAAGATCGCCTCGCCGATCAGGAAATGGCCGATATTGAGCTCCATCACCTGCGGGATCGCGGCGATCGGCACCACGTTGTCGAAGGTGAGGCCGTGCCCCGCATGCGGCTCGATGCCGTTGCGCGCGGCCAGCGCCGCCGCGTCGGACAGCCGCTTCAGCTCCACCGCGAGATCCTCGCCTTCCAGCTCGGCATAGCGGCCGGTGTGCAGCTCGACCACGGGCGCACCAAGCCTGATCGCCGCGTCGATCTGGCGCGCCTCGGGCTCGATGAACAGCGACACACGGCTGCCATTGTCGCGCAGCCTGGCGACCATCGGCGCGAGCAGGTCGAACATACCGGCGGCATCCAGCCCGCCCTCGGTCGTCCGCTCCTCGCGCTTCTCGGGCACGATGCACACGGCGTGCGGACGGTGCTTCAGCGCGATCGCCAGCATTTCCTCGGTCGCGGCCATTTCCAGGTTGAGCGGCACGGTGAGTTCGGTCGCCAGCCGGGCGATGTCGCCGTCGGTGATGTGCCGGCGATCCTCGCGCAGGTGCGCGGTGATCCCATCCGCCCCCGCCTCGGCCGCGAGCAGCGCCGCGCGCACGGGATCGGGATAGCCGCTGCCGCGCGCGTTTCGCACGGTCGCGACATGGTCAATATTGACCCCGAGGCGCAGCCTGCCGGTCATGCGGTGATCGCCCGGCTCCCGGGCTTGACCGCCGGGATCGCCGCCAGCTCGGGGGGCAGCTGGTCCGCCGGATAGGCCGGCACGTCGAGCTTGGTCAGCGAAATCAGCGGCACGCCGACATCGGCCTTGCCGTTCGAGCGATCGACGATGCAGGCCGCACCCACCAGCGTGCCGGGATGCTTGCGGATCGCCGCGATGCACTCGCGCGAGGAGAGCCCGGTGGTGACGATGTCCTCCACCATCACCACCCGCGCGCCTTCGGGGATCTCGAAGCTGCGGCGCAGCTGGAACTCGCCGTCCTCGCGCTCGACGAACACTGCCTTGCAGCCGAGCGCGCGCGCCGTCTCATAGCCGGGGATGATGCCGCCGATCGCGGGCGAGACGACGATGTCGACCTCGCCGAAGGTCTCGCGAATCAGCTTGCCGAGCGCGCCGCACACCCGCTCGGTGCGGACCGGATCCTCGAAGATCCGCATCTTCTGGAGAAATACGGGAGAGCGCAAACCCGAAGACAGGATAAAATGCCCCTCAAGCAACGCACCTGCGTCGCGAAATTCGTCGAGGATGGCGTCTCCGGTCAATGTCTGGGCTCCTGAAGTCAACGGTGGAACGATCCTTTAAGTGGCGGGGGCTGCTACCGCAACCGCACGCGAAAAAGGTTGAGCATGGCCTTTTCCCAGCTATACCTTTGGTTCAAAGGGCCGCTAGGATGCCCCGGTTGTGCGTTCCTGGAGAGGGGTGACAACACCATTATGCGCAGTTTCTTGGTACCGACGATCCTGCTGGCCACCGGGCTGGCCTTCGCTTCTCCGGGACTGGCGCAACCCGCCGCCCCGGCCCCTGCCGCATCGCCGGCCGCCGCTGCAGCGCCTGCCGCACCCGCCCCCAAGGTTGCCGACCCTACGCTCGATGCTGCCGGCAAGCCGCTGCACACCGCCGTGCCCGGTGTCGGCGAGCCGGTCGACAAGGCCTTCTCGCTCCAGCAGCAGGTGACCCCCACCGGCCAGGAAGCACACTGGTTCCACAACGTGATCCTGCTGCCGCTGATCACGATCATCTCGATCTTCGTGCTGCTGCTGCTGGTGTGGGTGATCATCCGCTATCGCCGGGCGGCCAACCCGACGCCCTCGCGCACCAGCCACAATACCGCGATCGAGATCGTCTGGACGCTGGCGCCGGTGCTGATCCTGGTCGCGATCGCGATCCCGTCGATCAAGCTGCTCGCCGCGCAGTTCAAGCCCGCGCCGAAGAACGCAGTGACGCTCAAGGCGATCGGTAACCAGTGGTTCTGGTCGTACGAATATCCGGATAACGGCAACATCCAGCTGACCGCCAACATGCTCAAGGAAGAGGGGCAGGTCGGCAAGGATCAGCGCTATCGCACCGATGCCGACGGCCCCCGCCTGCTCGCCACCGACCAGCGCGTGGTGCTGCCGGTCGGCGTACCGATTCGGCTCGTGACGACCGCGACCGACGTGATCCATAGCTGGGCGGTCCCCGCCTTCTGGATCAAGCTCGACGCGATCCCCGGGCGCCTCAACGAGACGAGCTTCATTATCCAGAAGGAAGGCGTGTATTTCGGCCAGTGCTCCGAACTGTGCGGCGCGCGCCACGCCTATATGCCGATTGCCGTGGAGGCGGTGAGCCCGGCCAAGTTCGCGCAATGGGTCGCCTCGAAGGGCGGCACCATGCCGGGCGCCGCGGCCGAGCCGGCGAGCACCACCGCCATGGGCAACGATGCGACCGACGCCACCGCCAACGGCGCGATGGAGAACGCACCCACCGTCGACGCCACCGCCACGCCGGCACCGTCCAACCAGCCTGCGACCGCGAACCCCGCCGGCGCCGGCAACACGGGCAACTGAGCCATGACCGATACCGCGCTCCCCTATTCCGCCGCGCACGACCATGCGCATGGCGACCATGACGCCGATCACAAGCCGAGCTTCTTCGCGCGCTGGTTCATGTCGACCAACCACAAGGACATCGGCACGCTCTACCTGATCTTCGCGATCTTCGCGGGGATCATCGGCGGCGCGATCTCGGGCATCATGCGCGCCGAGCTGATGCAGCCGGGCATCCAGTACCTGCCCTGGTGGGTCGCCAAGCTGCACGGCGAAGGCACGTTCGACGAGGCGATGCACTTCTGGAACGTGCTGATCACCGCGCACGGCCTGATCATGGTGTTCTTCATGGTGATGCCGGCGATGATCGGCGGCTTCGGCAACTGGTTCGTGCCGATCATGATCGGCGCGCCGGACATGGCTTTCCCGCGGATGAACAACATCTCGTTCTGGCTGACCGTGGCGGGCTTCATCCTGCTGATGCTCTCGCCCTTCGTCGGGGTGGGTGCCGGCACCGGCTGGACGGTCTATGCGCCGCTCTCCACCTATGGCGAACCGGGGCCGTCGGTCGATTTCGCGATCTTCTCGCTCCACCTTGCGGGCGCGGCGTCGATCCTCGGCGCGATCAACTTCATCACGACGATCTTCAACATGCGCGCGCCGGGCATGACACTGCACAAGATGCCGCTGTTCGCCTGGTCGGTGCTGGTCACCGCCTTCCTGCTGCTGCTGGCGCTGCCGGTGCTGGCGGCGGCGATCACCATGCTGATCACCGATCGCAACTTCGGCACCGCTTTCTACGATCCGCAGTACGGCGGCGATCCGGTGCTCTACCAGCACCTGTTCTGGTTCTTCGGCCACCCCGAAGTGTACATCATGATCCTGCCGGGCTTCGGAATCATCAGCCACATCATCGCGACGTTCAGCCGCAAGCCGGTGTTCGGGTATCTCGGCATGGCCTATGCGATGGTGGCGATCGGCCTGGTCGGCTTCGTCGTCTGGGCGCACCACATGTTCACCACCGGCCTGCCGGTGCAGGTGAAGATGTACTTCACCGCCGCGACCATGGTGATCGCGGTGCCAACCGGCGTGAAGATCTTCTCCTGGATCGCGACGATGTGGGGCGGGTCGATCAGCTTCAAGACTCCGATGGTCTGGGCGATCGGCTTCATCTTCATGTTCACCGTCGGCGGCGTGACCGGCGTCGTCCTCGCCAATGGCGGCGTCGACGACTATATGCAGGACACCTATTACGTCGTCGCCCACTTCCACTATGTGCTGTCGCTGGGCGCGGTGTTCAGCCTGTTCGCGGGCTTCTATTACTGGTTCCCGAAGATGACGGGCAAGATGTACAGCGAGCTGCTCGGCCAGATCCACTTCTGGGTGTTCTTCGCCGGCGTGAACCTGCTGTTCTTCCCGATGCACTTCCTGGGCCTGCAGGGTATGCCGCGCCGCATCCCCGACTATACCGACCAATATGCCTATTGGAACCACACGGCGACCGTCGGCTACATGATCATGGCGGCGGGCATGGCGGTGTTCTTCGTCAACGTCATCTACTCGCTGCTCGCGGGCAAGAAGGCGGAAGCCAATCCCTGGGGCGAAGGCGCGACCACGCTCGAATGGACGCTGTCGAGCCCCCCACCCTTCCACCAGTTCGAGACGCTGCCCAAGATCGACTGATCCGGCCGCAGCCGAACGACAAAAGCCCCGGGGGAAACCTCCGGGGCTTTTTCTTTGGTCAGAACCGCGTCGACGCCGTCACCCGGAAGCTGCGGGGTGCGCCGGGCGTGGTCCACACATTCGCGTAGGAACTGGCGATGTAATACGCATCGAACAGGTTATCGACATCCGCCCGCAACGTGAGATGGTCGTTCACCGCGACGCTCAGATTGGCCCGCGCGATCGTATAGGCGGGCAATCGATAGCTGGTTCCAAACGGATCCCCCGCCCGCGCGCCGACATGCGTCACCCCGCCGCCCAGCGCCACCGGCCCCAGCGTCTTCTGCACGAACAGGCTGCCCATGTCGCTCGGCACGTTGCTGAGCGCGGTGCCGATCAGCGCGGTATTGGCATCGTTGCGCACCTTGGCATCGAGATGGGTGTAGGTGCCGGTGACGAGCAGGTCGTTCGCCACCTTCCAGTTGAGCTCGAGTTCGCCCCCGCGCGAGCGCTGGCGCCCGATCTGCGTCTTGACGAACGGATCGACCGCATTGGGATTGAGCACGTTGCGCTTGATCATGTCGAACAGCGCCGCCTGGCCGGTCAGCCGTTGGCCGAACAGCGCGAACTTCACCCCGCCCTCGATCGACTGGCTGCGCTCGCCGTCGAAGCTGGTCGTGCCGTCCGACGGGTTGAGCCGCAGCGATTCGCCCCAGCTGGCGTAGAGCGCGATCGCGTCACTCGCCCGCCAGGTCAGCGCCGCGCGCGGCGTCACCCCCTTGTCGACCGTCTCGAAGCGGCGATTGGTCAGCCGGTTGATCACGGACTCGCGGAAGCTGTTCCACCGCGCGCCGAGCAGCAGCGTGAACGGCCCCGCCCCGATCAGGTCCTGCGCATAGACGCTCTCGCTGCGGAAGCGGCTGTCGCGGCTGGCGAAGGGCGGCGGCACCGGCAGCGCGGTGGTGGCATAAACGGGATCGAACAGATCGATCGGCAGCAGCGGCCGGGTCGGCGTGCCGCGGGCGCGGTTCAGCACGAAGTCGATATGGTAGCGGACGCGGTCGGCGCCGACTCGCAGATCATGCGTCATGCCGAACAGCGTAATCTTGGCAGCCAGCTCCGCGCGGAGCGACAGGTCGTTCCAGGCAAAATCGTGATAGCGCCGGTCGCGCCCGGCGGTGCGCCCGTCCGCCTGCAGGCCTCGGGGGCCGAAATCGACCATCGTGCCGAAGCCGCGCAGCGATCCGTCGCGCTGGCTGGCACCCAGCTCGAGCCGTACGTCCTTGGTCAGGTCGGCGAACAGGCTGCCCTGCTGCCAGAAGCCGTTCTGCACGATGTGCCCGTCGCCGGGCTCACCGAGAAAGGTGCGGCGGTCCATCGCCCGCGCATTGCCACCTACCGCGACGATGCCGCGGTCCAGCACGCTGGTGTTGCGCATATATTCGGCCTGGTAGAGCAGCCGCAGCCCCGCCGCCGGCGCCCAGGCGAGCGACGGCGCGATCAGCCGGCGCGAGCCGTCGACATGGTCGCGGAAGCTGTCATGCCCCTCCGCCACGCCGATCAGTCGGGCCGAGAGCCCCTGGGCGAGCGGCCCGGTCACGTCGGCGCTCGTCCGCCAGCTGTTCCAGCTGCCCGCGCTCAGATCGGCGCTGCCCTGGAAGCGATCGAGCGGCGCCTTGGTGACGAGGTTGATCGCCCCGCCCGGCTCGCCGATGCCCGACAGCGCCGCGGTGGCGCCCTTGAGCACCTCGACGCGCTCGATCGTCGCCGCGTCGATCGGCGCGTTGAAGCCGAAATTGCTGCTGAAGCGATTGATGCGGATATCCGGCCCGGCATTCTCGTCGCCGGCAAAGCCGCGGATCGACACCTTGTCCCAGAGCCCGCCGAAATCATTCTGCCGCGCGACGCCGCCGGAAAGATCGAAGAGATCGCCGAGTCGCGTCGGGTTGACCGCATCGATCAGATCGCGATCGAGCACGCGGACCGATTGGGGATAGGTGAAGGCGGGCACGTCGGCACCGAGGATGCTGGCATTGGCGGTGCGCCCGGTGACGACGATATCGTCCTCTCCCTGCAACGCCTGCGCCGCCGCGGGCATGGCGACGCCGCTGGCCAACGCGGCCAGCAGGATGCTGTGCCGGCGAAGGGAGGATAGGTTCATTGGATGCGCCCCGATGCAGATATTCTCGTTGGGCGGCCGCATAGGCGTATTAATAATCAGTTGCAATAGCATGTGTCACCACGCGGCACACCGGCACCGAATCGGCTGGCCTCGCCGCGACGATGGGCGCATCAGCGGTTTCGGTAACTTCTATCCGCTATCCTGCACGACGCCCCCGGACGCGTCGCTCGCGCGTTTGCTCGTTGGTCCGGTAGTATTTTGGAGACGTCGATGCGCAGCCCCTATGCCGACTGGATGAAGATCGGCCTCGACAGCTGGATGCTGGGCATCGAGGCCTCGACCGTGATCGGGATGCGGCTGACCAAGCTTGCTGCCGGCGGCCCCGGCGCGACGGCCGAGGCACAGCGCATGGTCGCCGAGAAGATGCAGGCCGCCTGGGAGCTTCAGGTCGCCGCCGCCACCGGCCGGCTGGGCAGCACGCCCGAGGCGCAGGCGAGCAAGACGCTGCGGCATTATCGCCGCAAGGTGCGGGCCAACGCCAAGCGACTCGGCTGACCTCTTTCGCCCGCCGGGCGCGCGCCGTATATCGGGAACGATGATGTCCGTGACCAACGCCAATCCCGCACTGCCCGCCGATTGGCGCGATTTCCTTGCCCTCACCAAGCCCCGGGTGATGACGCTGGTCGTCTTCACCGGGCTGTGCGGCATGCTCGCAGCACCCGTGCCGATCCACCCGGTGCTCGGCTTCACCGCGATCCTGTGCATTGCGCTCGGTGCCGGTGCCGCGGGCGCGCTCAACCAATGGTACGAGGCCGATCTCGACGCCAAGATGAAGCGGACGCAAGGGCGCCCGCTACCCGCGGGCCGGATGGACCGCCAGTCGGCGCTGCATTTCGGCGTGGGGCTCGCGGTGTTCAGCCTGGTGCTGATGTATGTCGCGATCAACCTCGTCGCGACGCTGATCCTCGCCGTCTCGATCCTGTTCTACGTGTTCGTCTACACGATCTGGCTCAAGCGCCGGACGCCGCAGAACATCGTGATCGGCGGCGCGGCCGGCGCCTTCCCGCCGCTGATCGGCTGGGCGGCGGCGACGGGCAATGTCGCGACGCTGCCGGTACTGCTGTTCGCGCTGATCTTCCTGTGGACGCCGCCGCATTTCTGGGCGCTCGCGCTGTTCGTGAAGACCGATTACGCCAATGCCGGCGTGCCGATGCTCCCGGTCGTCTCCGGCGAGCGCACCACGCGCATCCAGATCGGCCTCTACACCCTGCCGATGATCGCCGCCGCCGCCGCGCCCTGGCCGCTGGGGCTGAGCGGCATGGTCTATGGCCTCACCGCCGCGGTGATGTCCGGCATCTTCCTCGCCATGGCGATCCAGGTCGCCACCCGCCGCACCGAACCGGAAGACCGTATGATCCCGGAAAAGCGGCTGTTCAAATTCTCGATATTGTATCTGTTCGTGCTATTTGGTGCGCTCGTGATCGACAGGTGGATCGGATGAACGATTCCCGCGGAGAGGATGGTAACGACATGCCGGCATCGGAACTGGAGCTGATCCGCGCGCGCCAGCGATCGCGCGCCCGGGTGATGGCGCTGCTGCTCGGCGGCTTCGTCGTGCTGGTGTTCGCGATCTCGATCGTGAAGATGCAGCTCGGGCACGGCGGATGAGGATCAGCCGCAACCTGCGCGTCGGCCTGATGGGTGCCGTGCTGGTGTGCGGCATGACCGGGCTGGGCTTTGCCGCGGTGCCGCTCTACCGGATGTTCTGCGAGGCGACCGGGCTCAACGGCACCACCCAGCGCGGCCTGCGCGCACCCGGCGCCACGGGGCAGAAGATTACGGTGGCGTTCGACAGCAATGTCAGCCCCAAGCTGTCGTGGAAGTTCGCGCCCGAGCGGCGCGAGGACACAATCGACATCGGCGGCCGCGACATGGCCTTCTTCACCGCCACCAACACCTCCAACCGGCCGCTTACCGGCACCGCGACGTTCAACGTCACGCCGGCACAGGTCGGCAAATATTTCACCAAGATCCAGTGCTTCTGCTTCACCCAGCAGACGCTGCAGCCGGGCGAGACCGTCCGCATGCCGGTGATCTTCTTCGTCGACCCGAAGATTCTCAACGATCCCGACGCGCGCGACGTCGAGGAGATCACCTTGTCCTATACATTTTATCCAGTGGATTCGCCGAAGACACCAAGCTAGCATCGCGCAAAATAGAGAGAGGATTGGGATACGCCCATGGCTGGAGCAAAGAACCACCAGTATCATATCCTGCCGCCGAGCATCTGGCCGCTGCTGGGCTCGCTGGGCGGGCTGGTCCTCGCCTCGGGCGCCGTGATGTGGATGCACAAGATGGCGAACGGAACGCTGGTGCTGACCACCGGCTTCCTGCTGGTGCTGCTCACCATGTTCGGCTGGTGGGGCAAGGTGATCCAGGAGGCGCATGCCGGCGATCACACCCCGATCGTCCAGCTCCATCTGCGCTACGGCATGATCCTGTTCATCGCCTCCGAAGTGATGTTCTTCGTCGGCTGGTTCTGGGCCTGGTTCGATTTCGCGCTCTTCCCCTCCACGGTTGAGGCAGTCGGCGGCACCTGGCCGCCCAAGGGCATGGAGGTGCTCGATGCCTGGCAGTTCCCGCTGCTCAACACGCTGATCCTGCTCTGCTCGGGCTGCACCGTCACCTGGGCGCATCACGGCCTGATCCACAACGAGCGCGGCGGCGAACTGCGCGGGCTGTGGGGCCTGATCGGCGTGGGCGAGAACGACACGGTGAAGAAGGGCCTGTGGCTCACCGTGGTGCTCGGCTTCATCTTCAGCTGCCTCCAGGCGTACGAGTATATGGAGGCCCCCTTCCCCTTCAAGGCGGCGAGCGAGGGCGGCTCCAGCTATGGCGGCGCCTTCTTCATGGCGACGGGCTTCCACGGCTTCCACGTGATCGTCGGCACGATCTTCCTGGTCGTGAACCTGGTGCGCGCCTATCGCGGCGACTTCACCCCCCGCCAGCATTTCGGCTTCGAGGCGGCGGCTTGGTACTGGCACTTCGTCGACGTCGTCTGGCTGTTCCTGTTCGCGTCGATCTATGTCTGGGGCGGTTGGGGCGCGCCGGTCCACGCCGGCTGACGTGGCCGCACCGACACCCGATCCCACAGGGGGCGGCAGCGTTGCGTTGCCGCCCCCGATCGCATCGGGCCTCTACGGCTGCTGCCCGCGCTGCGGCGCCAGGACGCTGTTCCGCAGCTTCACCGCCTTTTCCGAGCGTTGTTCCGCCTGCGGGCTCGATTTCACGAAGTTCAACGTCGGCGACGGGCCGGTGGTGTTCCTCACCCTCGGCATCGGCGCGCTGGTGACGATCCTGGCGCTATGGGTGGAGTTCAGCTTCTCCCCGCCCGTCTGGGTCCATCTGCTGCTCTGGCCGCCGGTCACGCTGGCGATGGTGGTGGGATCGCTGCGCGTGGCCAAGGGGCTGCTGCTCGCGCTCGAATTTCGCAACCGGGCCCATGAGGGCCGAATCGCCGAGGACTGACATGCGCGGCGTGCCCCTGATCCCTACCCTGCTAGTCGGCCTCGCCGTCGCGGCGATGATCGCGCTCGGCTTCTGGCAGCTCGACCGGCGGGCGCAGAAGGAGAGCGCGCTGGCGGTGTTCGCCGCCAACACGATGCAGCCGACGATCACGATCGAGAGCGGCGCGGCCGATGCCTCGCTGCTGTTCCGCCATGCCCGTTCTGCCTGCCAGTCGGTCACCCGCTGGGCGCGCCAGGGCGGGCGGGGGGTCCAGGGCCTGCAGGGCTGGCGGCAGATCGCCACCTGCCGCACCCATGCCGACGCGACATTGCTGGTCGACATGGGAGTGACCCGCGACCCGATGTTCCGCCCGCACTGGCCCGGCGGGGTGGTGAGCGGCACCCTCACCCGCGCGCCGGACCACCGCCCGCTGATCGCCGGCATCTTCGATTCCGCACCCCAGCCGCTGATGCTGGTCTCCGACCAGGCAGCGCCGGGGCTGGAGCCGAGCGCCCCGCCCGACATCGCCAGCGTGCCCAACAACCACCTCGCCTATGCGGTGCAATGGTTCCTGTTCGCCGGCGTGGCGATCATCATCTACGTCCTGGCACTGCGCCTGCGCGCCCGCGGCGCGCCCGAGCCGCGAATCCGCTAACGCCCGGCTATCCTCTGCAGCGTGCGTCCCGCCGCGCAGATGGGTGGACGCGGCCGCACCGCACGCTAAGGGAAGGGCAAGGCAAGCGAACCTTGGAGCGGCACGCATGAACGATCAGGTTTCCCAGGGCTATGGCGCGGTCGCCGCTACCGCCGAGACGGGCTGGCTGACCACGTCGTTCGTCCTCATCGCGCTGGGCGCGGCGCTGGCGGTGTTCATCCTGATCTGGGGCACGCGTCTGGCGATCCGCCGCCGCAAGGCCCGCGAGGAACTGGACGAGCGCGGCGAGCTCGAAGTCGTCGATCCGGCCAAGCCGATCGAGCCTCCCTCGGTGACGACCAGCGCGCCCGAAGTGCCGGCACCCATGCCCGCGCCCGGCCCGCTCGCCGACGAGCCGATTGCGGCCGCCGCGCCGATCGCGGCCCCATCGGCGGCGCTCGCGGCGGATACCAATGCCCAACCGGCGCCTGTCGCGCCCGCACCTGTGGAAGCGGCGCCCGCAGCGGGCGGTGACGATCTCACCCGGCTGAAGGGCGTCGGCCCCAAGCTGGCCGCACGGCTCAACGAACTCGGCATCACCCGTTTCGCCCAGCTCGCCGCGCTCGACGAGGCCGGCGCCAAGGCGCTCGACGCCCAGCTCGGCAGCTTCCAGGGCCGCATGACCCGCGACCGCTGGATCGACCAGGCCCGCTTCCTCGCCGAGGGCGATAGGGCGGGCTATGAAGCGGTGTTCGGCAAGCTTTGATGCCAGGCCGCACTGATAATAGCCATCGCTACTCCCAAACCGTCACCCCGGCGAAAGCCGGGGCCCATTGGGGTCTCGCCTGAAGCTCTTGCAGCGGCCGAGAGGCGGATGGACCCCGGCTTTCGCCGGGATGACGATCTTCGGGGCACTGGCGAGAGCGCTCGGCCGCAGCGGAAACTGACCGCATAACGACACCAGACCTTCCCGCCCGCTACCGCTGCAGGATATCCAGCGCCGCCGCGGTCAGTGCCTCGGTCGCGGTGCTGACCACCGCCTCGGCATCGGGAGCCCATTCGGCGCTGTGGAGCGAGGGCAGCATCGCCTTGCCGCCCTGCGCAGCGTCCCACTTCGCCTGGGGCACGCCGCCCACCCAGAAGATCGTGCTCTGGATGCTCTTGTCGGCGAGCCAGTAGCGGCTGAAATCCTCGCCGCCCATCACTGCCTTGGTCTCGACCACCCGGTCCTTGCCGAAGCGCGTGGTGAACAGCCCCTGCAGCCGCCCCGCGAGCGGTTGGGTGTTGAAGGTGGCCGGGGTATATTCGTCCTTCACCGTCACCACCGGCATCCGGTCCTCCGGCACGCCGGCCGCGATCGCCTCGCCCTTGGCGATGCGCGCGATCCCGTCGAGCAGCTGCTGGCGCGATTCGGGGGTGAAGCTGCGCACGGTGAGCAGCATCGTCACGTCGTTGCCGATGATGTTGTGCTTCGATCCGCCATGGATCGCGCCGACGGTCACCACCGCCGGCTGCTGCGGATCCATCTCGCGGCTGACCAGGGTCTGCAGCGTGGTGACGATCCGCGCGGCGAGCACGATCGGGTCGCGGGTCGTGTGCGGATAGGCGCCGTGGCCGCCTACGCCCTTCACCACGATGTCGACCGAGTCGACGTTTGCCAGCGCATAGCCGGGTGTCACCCCGATCTGCCCGGCGGGCAGGCTGGCGCTGTCGTGGAAGGCGATCGCGTAGCCCGGCTTGGGAAAGCGGGTGAACAGCCCGTCGTCGAGCATCGCCTTGGCGCCGCGCCCGCGCTCCTCGGCGGGCTGGGCGATCATTACCACGGTGCCGTGCCAGCGATCCTTCATCGCCGCGAGGTTGCGCAGCGTGCCGACCCAGCTCGCCATGTGGGTGTCGTGCCCGCAGGCGTGCATCACGCCGCTCTCGATCCCCTCGTCGGTGGTCGCGCGGACCTTGGAGGCGAAGGGCAGCCCGGTATTCTCCACCACCGGCAGCCCGTCCATGTCGGCGCGGATCAGCACGACGGGGCCGGGTCCGTTGCGCAGCACCGCGACCACGCCGGTGCCGCCGACCTTCTCGGTCACCTCATAGCCCGCCTCGCGCGCGGCGGCGGCGAGCTTGGCGGCGGTCTGCACCTCGTGCAGGCTGAGTTCGGGATGGGCGTGGAGGTCGCGGTAGAGCGCCATCAGCTGCTGCATCGCCCTGGCCGTGGCGTCGCGCACCGGATCGGCGGCAGCAGCGGCGGGCGTGCCGAGGCTCATTGCCCCGGCCAGCAGGAAAGACGTGAACATCGGGCCCCCTTTGCGGTCATGGACCCGAGTGTCACGCCTGGCCGCCCGCCTGTCAAACCGCGGGAACGATCTCGATCACGTCGACCTTCGATTCGAACGCCGGATAGGGGATCACCAGCCGCCAGCGCTGGTCGCCGATCCGCTCGCCATAGCCGATCAGGTTGCGCTTGTTGTCGAGCCCGTAGCGAAGCGGTGCGCTGTCGTCGCCCACTTCCAGCGTGCCGAGAAAGGTCACGCGGGCGGTCACGTCGGGGAAGAAATTGCCCTCGGGCCGCTGCAAGCCCCCCTCGATGCGGAAGTGCCGCAGGTCGCCATCCGCGGTGATCGGGCAAGGCCGCCAATCATAGGTGACGATCGCGGTCACCGCGGTGCCGCCGCCGCCCAGCTTGATGGTGCGGCAGCGATAGGCGCCGGCCGGCGGCATCGCCGTGTCCAGCGCCCGATCGGGATCGAACAGCGCAGGGTCGCCCTCGATCAGCTTCACGTCGGCGGCGCGGGCGAGCGGCAGCGCCTCGCTCCACGCCTTGCGCCAGTTGCGCAGCTTGGTGCGATCCGTGTCGGTCGCGATCCGGCGCCAGGGGAGGCGCGTGTCCATCCCCGGCGAGGTCGCCTCGTGATAGACGCTGCAGCCGGCCAGCGCCGCGCCCAGCCCCAAGGCGACCAGGGTGCGCACCATCATTCGGCAGTCCAGCCGCCGTCGATCGAATAGTTCGCGCCGGTGATCTGCGCGGCTTCGTCGCGGCACAGGAACAGGGCCAGCGCGGCCACCTGCTCGGGCAGCACGAACTGCTTGGTCGGCTGGGCATCGAGCAGCACGTCGTTGATCACCTGCTCGCGGGTCAGGCCCCGCGTCTTCATCGTGTCGGGGATCTGGTTCTCGACCAGCGGCGTCCAGACATAGCCCGGCGAGATGCAGTTCACCGTGATGCCGTGGGTCGCCACTTCCAGCGCCGCCGTCTTGGTGAGGCCGGCCAGGCCATGCTTGGCAGTGACATAGGCCGACTTGTTGGGGCTGGCGACCAGGCTGTGCGCGCTGGCGGTGGAGATGATCCGGCCCCATTTGCGCTGCTTCATGCCCGGGATCGCCGCGCGCATCAGGTGGAAGGTCGAGCTGAGATTGATCGCGAGGATCGCGTCCCACTTCTCCAGCGGGAATTCGTCGATCGGCGCGACATGCTGGATGCCGGCGTTGGAGATGACGATGTCGACCGCGCCGAACTCCGCCTCGGCCCGCGCGACCATCGCCGCGATCTGGTCGGGCTTGGTCATGTCGGCGGCGTCGTACAGCGCCTTGCCGCCGCTGGTCTCCGCAAGTGCCGCGCGCTCCTTCTCGATCGCCGCCGCGTCGCCGAAGCCGTTGATCAGCACATTCGCGCCCTCGGCCGCCAGCGCCTTCGCATAGGCGAGGCCGATGCCCGACGTGGACCCGGTGACGATCGCGGACTTGCCCTTGAGGAACATCGGCATACTCCTTTTAACGCTGGGTGAGATCGAAAGCGGCAGTCTTGCCGTCGAGGATGTTCTGCGCGACGAGCCGCGAATTGGCCATGGTTTCGGCGACCGCGATACGGCCGGCCTCCCAATGCTCGTGCATCGTCCGTGTGGAGAATTCGAAGTCGCGCGAGCCGCCTTCCCAGAGCTTCGCGCGGTAGATCAGCTGCACGACATTGACCGGATATTCGGTCACCAGATCGCGCACCGCCTGCACCTCGGGCGCGTCGGCGACATGCTCGGGCAGCTTGTCGAGCAGCCGCCGCACCGTCTCGCGCGCCTTGCGCAGCCGCAGCCGTTCGTCGGAAATGGCGCGGGTGCGGCTGGAGAAACGGATTTCCTTCTCGCGGCCCATCACGTCCATGATCGTGCGCGGGAGTTCGTTTTCCGCGGGGAACAGATCGACCTGGAAGACGAGCATCTCGGCCTCCTGCCGATCGAGGACATGGGTAAGCGGGGTGTTGGAGACGAGTCCCCCGTCCCAATACCAGCAACCGTCGATCTCGACCGGCGGCAGCCCGGGCGGCAACGCACCAGACGCCATGATGTGCCGCGCATCGATGCGTTCGTCGCGCGTATCGAAATAGCGGAAATTGCCGCTGTGCAGATTGACCGCGCCGACCGACAGCCGGACCGGCCCGTCGTTCAGCAGGTCCCAGTCGACCAGCCGGTCCAGCGTCTCGCGCAAGGGACTGGTATCGTAGAAGCTCAGCGCGCCCGGCGTACCCGGCACGGCGAAGGCGGGCGGGATCGGGCGCGGGCGGAAAAAACCGGGAACGCCGCCCAGCATCACCGCGCCGGCGGCCCATTCATGGCTGATCTCGCGCGCCTGGTCGTTCATCGGCAGCGAGAATTCGGGCAGTGCGGAGGTCACCTGCTCCCAGAAGGCGCGGATCGCGCCGAGCCGTTTTTCGGGCGGATTGCCGGCGAACAGCGCGGCATTGACCGCGCCGATCGAAATGCCCGCCACCCAGTCCACGTCGATCGCGGCGGTGGCGAGTTCCTCGATGACCCCGGCCTGGAAACTGCCGAGCGCCCCGCCCCCCTGCAGCACCAGCGCGACGGTATCCGGCAGCGGCATGCCGGGTCCGGCATGGCGGCGACGGTGCGGGCGGGACTCAGCATCGGCCATGCGGTGCGATGTGGCGCATCCCATGCTGCGGAGCAATACGAACCTTGCTAGCGGCACGTGCAACGCGCAGACGATTGGCGCATTGTTACGGCAACCAAATCAAGGGGAGGCCCAATGCGGCTCGACGATCTCGATCCTACCGACAATGCCCGCGATCTCGGCTCGGGCGGCGGCGGCGGCTTTCCGCTGCTCGGCCTGCTGCCGATGTTCCTCGGCCGGGGCATGGGCTGCGGCGGCATCGTGCTGGTGGGCATCATCGCATTGGTGATGTTCGGGCTGGGCGGCGGCGGCGGCATGCTGGGGCAGAGCGGCGGCGGCGGCGGCGGCCGCTCGCCCACCGCGGGCCAGTCCGGCCAGCAGGTCTGCCGCGTCGACGAGCGCCGGCTGGAAGCGTGCCGGGTGATGCGCAGCACCGACGACACCTGGGGCAAGATCTTCCAGGAAATGGGCCGCAGCGACTACAGGCCCGCGACGATCAACTTCTTCAAGGGCGGCGCCAATACCGGCTGCGGCGCGGCGACCTCGGCGGTCGGCCCCTTCTATTGCCCGAGCGACGACGGCGTGTATCTCGACACCGCCTTTTTCGACGAGCTGCAGAACCGCTTCGGCGCCAAGGGCGACTTCGCCCGCGACTATGTAATCGCGCACGAGATGGGCCACCATATCCAGGACCTGCTCGGCACCTCGACCGAAGTATCGCAGGCCCAGGCTCGCGCCTCGAAGACCGAGGGCAACCGCCTGTCGGTGAAGCTCGAACTGCAGGCCGACTGCTATGCCGGCGTCTGGGCGGCGCGCAACCGCGACCGGCTGGAACCCGGCGACATCGAGGAAGGCATGACCGCCGCCAACGCGATCGGCGACGACACGCTGCAGCGCGAGGCGCGAGGTAACGTGGTGCCGGACAGCTTCACCCACGGCACCTCGGCGCAGCGCATGGCCTGGCTCAAGCGCGGCATGGAGACCGGCGACCCGCGCCAGTGCGACACCTTCAACAGCGCGCTCTGATCGTTACTTGACGTCAACCCTTGGCCGCTATTGGATGGCGGCCAAGGGGGACCATCATGCAAGAACAGGCCGAGCGCGGTGCGTTCGAGTTTTACGGCGCGTGGCGCGAATACGCGCCGATCGCGTTCACCAACCTGCTGCTGACCATCGTAACGCTCGGCATCTACAACTTCTGGGGCCGCACGCGGACCCGGCAGTATCTGTGGAGCCGGACGCGCTTCATCGACGACCGACTCGAATGGACCGGCACCGGGCGCGAACTGCTGCTCGGCTATATCGTCGTGATGGTGCTGGTGTTCGTGCCGGTAGCGGGGCTCAACCTGCTGGTCGGCGCGCTGGCGATGCGGGGCACGCCCGAGGGCGCCGCTGCGGCCGGCCTGCTCTTCTTCGGTCTCTACCTGTTCCTGTTCCTGCTGGGCGGCGTCGCGATCTTCCGCGCGCTGCGCTACCGGCTGAGCCGCACCTATTGGCACGGCATCCGCGGCGGCAGCGACGACCAGGGGTTTCGCTACGGTCTTTCCTATCTCTGGCGGATGATGCTGGGCAGCGCCGCGTTCGGCCTGCTGGTGCCCTGGGCGCTGGTCACGCTGTGGAACGAACGCTGGAACGCGATGAGCTTCGGGCCCTATCCGTTTCGCTCCGGCGCCAGCTCGGACGGGCTGATGCGGCGCTATCTGCTGTTCTACCTGCTGCCCGTGGCGCTGGTTATCGGCGGCATCGTGGCCGTGGCGCTCAGCCTGTGGTTCGGTGTGACCCCGCAAACGGCGCCTGGGCCCGTCGCCCCCCCGCTGTTCCTGATCGTCGGCTTCTTCGTGTTCTACCTGCTGTTCCTGGCGCTGTTCGGGCTGATCAGCCTTTCCTTCTACGCCGCCTATTTTCGCCAGGCGATCGGCGCACTGACGCTCGGGCACCTCGAGTTCGAGTTCACCGCGCGTACCAAGGACTGGCTGAAGCTGATGCTCGGCACCGTTGCCCTGGTGGTGTGCACGCTGGGCATCGGCTCGATCTTCATCGGCTATCGCAACTGGGCGTTCTTCATCCGCCACCTGCGCGCTTATGGTACGCTGGATCTCGAGCAGTTCACGCAATCGGACACGCGCGCGCCCGGCCAGGGCGAGGGGCTGTTCGACAGCCTCGACATGGGCGCGTTCTGAGGGAGGGCAACAGGTGGAAACCCGGGTCTGGCATTATGACGGCCGCAGCGGCGAACGGCGCATGCCGGTGCTCGTGCCGAGCGCCGACGAGCGGCGATTCACGCTGCAGGGCGACGGCGCCGATCCGGGCCCCTATGCCTTTGCCGACCTGGAGCCGCACGGCACCTCGCACCATGAGCGCGCCTTCGGCCTGAAGGGTCGGCCGGGCTGGCGGATCACCTTTCTCGAGTTCCCGCCGTCCGAAATCGCGGTGCAGTTGCCCAAGCCGGCACGCTACGGGGCCTGGATCGATCGGTTCGGGCTGTGGCGCTCGGCGGGCGTGCTCGCCATCCTCGCGGTGCTGGTCGTCGCCTTCACGCTCAAGCTGCCGCCGCTACTGGCGCGACTGGTGCCGCAATCGGTGGAGCAGCGGATGGGCCGGCTGATCGTCGGCAATCTGGGCACCTATGCCTGCGCCAGCCCGCAGGGCGACGCCGCACTGAAAGCCCTCGGCGCGCGGCTGCGCCAGGATGGCGACGTGACCATCCGCGTCGTCCATGCGCCGATGATCAACGCCGTCGCCTTTCCCGGCGGGCAGGTGGTGCTGTTCGACGGGCTGATCCAGAACGCCAAGTCGCCGGACGAGGTGGCGGGGGTGCTCGCGCATGAGCTCGGCCATGTCGCCCACCGCGACGGCATGGAGGCACTGATCCGCCAATATGGCCTGCAGCTGCTGCTCGGCGGGTTCGACGGCAATGTCAGCGGCTATGGCAACGCGCTGCTCAACGCCCGCTATTCGCGCAAGGCCGAGGCGGGGGCGGACGGTTATGCGATCGGGCGGCTGCAGGCCGCCAATATCTCCCCGCTGCCGACGGCCGCGCTGTTCGCACGGCTGGCCGAGCAGGACGCGCAGCCCGGCAATGCAGCGGTGATGATGACCTATCTGTCCTCGCACCCGCTATCGACGTCGCGCGAACAGGCGTTCCGGGCGAGCGCCAAACCGGGCGCTGCGTACAAGCCCGCGCTCAGCCCCGAGCAATGGCAGGCGCTGCGCGCGATGTGCGGCGACAACCCGGCGACCGCCCCTTAGGCGAGCGCCGCGATCAGCTTGCCGGCGAGGACCGAGAGGCCCGACACGACAATCGCCGCGCCGAAGACGAGCTGGCTGCTGGGGACGAACCGGCGGACCGGCAGGGCGATGGCTTTCTCGACTTTGCTCATGGCGCCTAGATGCTCCTTCCGGGATGCGATGTCCTATGATCAATCCCGATGGCCGTGATCGGTTCCGTCGCTGGCGGCGAAAGCCGCGAGCGGCTACACCGCCGCCATGATCAAGCTCGCCCATCACCACACGCAAGGCGCCTCCCCCACCATCGTCTTCCTGCCCGGCTATCGTTCCGACATGCAGGGATCGAAGGTGCTGGCGATGGAAGAATGGGCGCGGGCGCGCGGCCAGGCGTTCCTCCGCTTCGACTATGCCGGCTGCGGCGAAAGCCCGGGCGACTTCGAAGACCAGACGCTGGCCAGCTGGCGCGACGACGCACTGCGGATGATCGACACGGTGGTGGAAGGGCCGGTGGTGCTGGTCGGCTCGTCGATGGGCGGCTGGCTGATGCTGCTGGTGGCGCAGGCGCGGCCCGGGCGCGTCGTGGGCATGGTCGGCATCGCCGCCGCGCCCGATTTCACCCGCTGGGGCTTCACCGATGCCGAGAAGGCGACGCTCGCCAAGGAGGGCCGGCTCGAACAGCCGAGCGACTATGGCCCCGAACCGATGGTCACCACCCTCCCCTTCTGGACCTCGGGCGAGGCCAACCTGGTGCTGGAGGCGCCGATCGCCTTTGACGGCCCGGTGCGCCTGCTCCAGGGCCAGCGCGACGCCGAGGTGCCGTGGGAACTGGCGCTGCGGCTCGCCGACACGCTTCGTTCAGACGATGTGCAGGTGACGCTGGTCAAGGGCGGTGACCACCGCCTGTCGCGCGACGCCGACATCCGCCTGCTGCTTAGCGCCACCGAGGACGTATTGATCGCATGCTCTTCCCCCTCCTCCTGCTGATCGCCCAGCAGCAGACCCCCGCCGCCATCGCGCCCAAGGCCGGCCCGGTGCTGCGCGATGCCGAGCGCGCCCGCGCCGCTGCCGCCAAGGCTGCCGCGCCGGTGCCTGCGGGCGAGCCGCCGCGCTTCACCAAGTGCATGGATCTCGCCACCGGCGATCCGGGCGCGGCGATCGACGAGGCGGTGAAATGGGGCACCGACAAGGGCGGCATGTTCGCCCGGCAGTGCCTCGCCGTCGCCTATACCAACCAGGGCCGCTGGGACTCGGCCGCGGCCGCGTTCGAGGAGGCCGCAGGCGAGGCGGAGACCGCGAAGGACGGCGCCCGTGCCGCGGTCTACTGGACCCAGGCGGGCAATGCCTGGCTCGCCGCCAAGAAGCCGCCCAGGGCACGCGCGGCGATCAACGCCGCGCTGGCCAGCGGGCAGCTGAAGGGGCTGGCGCTGGGCGAGGCCTATCTCGACCGCGCCCGCGCCGCTGTCGCCTCCGGCGAGAATGTCGGCGCACGTGCCGATATCGACGTCGCACTTGCCAAGGCCGGCGACGATCCGCTCGCCTGGCTGCTCTCGGCGACGCTCGCGCGGCGAATGAACGACCTGCCGCGTGCGCAGAAGGACATCGCCGAGGCGGTCAAGCGCGCCGGGGATGACGCCGCGGTCCAGATCGAGGCGGGCAACATCGCGGCGGCGAGCGGCGACGAAGCGGGCGCCAAGGCGGCGTGGAACAAGGTCGTCGCCGCCGCGCCGAGCAGCCCGCAAGCCACCGCCGCCCGGGCCGCGCTCGCCCAGTTCGACGCCGCACCGGCCAAGTAGCGGGTGGAACCGAGCGCGGGGCGCCCCTATCTGGCGGGAAACGCCAATCCAGGGAGTGCCCCCGTGAAGTTCCTCCACACCATGATCCGCGTCACCGACCCGGACGCCTCGATCAAGTTCTTCGAGCTGCTGGGCCTCAAGGAGACCCACCGCATCACCAGCGAGAAGGGCCGCTTCACGCTGATCTATCTCGCCACCGAAGCGGACATCGATCCGGCAACCGGCCGCGGCACCGCCGAGGTGGAACTGACCCATAATTGGGATCCGGAAGACTATACCGGCGGCCGCAACTTCGGGCACCTCGCCTTCCAGGTCGACGACATTTACGCAACCTGCCAGCGGCTGCAGGATGCCGGCGTGACGATCAACCGCCCGCCGCGCGACGGCCACATGGCGTTCGTCCGCACGCCCGACAAGATTTCGATCGAGCTGCTCCAGAAGGGCAGCCTGCCCCCGCAGGAGCCCTGGGCGTCGATGCCGAACACCGGCGAGTGGTGAGGCGATGACCGCGCTCCAGATCGTCCGCGTCGCCGCCTTTACCGATAATTATGTCTGGCTCGTCCACGATCCCGTGTCGGGCGAGACGATCGTGGTCGATCCGGGCGACGCGGCGCCGGTGCTGGCGGCGCTGGCCGAACAGGGCTGGCAGCTCTCGGCGATCTGGAACACCCACTGGCATCCCGATCACACCGGCGGCAACGCCGCGCTCAAGGCGGCGACCGGTTGTACCGTGATCGCGCCGGCCGCCGAGGCCGCGAAGATCCCCACCGCCGATCGGCTGGTCGCCGAGGGCGATACGGTGGCGATCGGCGGCCATGTCGCGACGGTGCTGGAAGTGCCGGCCCACACCGCCGGGCACATCGCCTACCACTTTGCCGAAGACGCCCTGGCGTTCGTCGGCGATACGCTGTTCGCGATGGGCTGCGGGCGGCTGTTCGAGGGAACGCCTGAGCAGATGTTCACGGCGATGCAGCGCTTCGCCGCGATGCCCGACGACACCATCGTCTATTGCGCGCACGAATATACGCTGTCGAACGGCCGCTACGCGCTGGTGGCGGAGCCGGACAATGCCGCGATCCGCGACCGCATGGCCGAGGTGGAGCGGCTGCGCGCCGCCGGCGAGGCGACCGTGCCGACCACGATCGCCGCCGAACGCGTGACCAACCCCTTCCTCCGCGCCGCCGATGCGCGCATGCTCGCCGAACGCCGCGCCGCGAAGGATAATTTTGCCGGCTGAGTCGTAGGTCCGGCGAGGAGAGAGACGATGCGCTTCGCCATCACCACTATCATCGGCGCGCTCACGCTCGCCGGCTGCGTCCAGAATGCCGACTATCAGGCCCAGCGCGACGCCCAGGCGCGGCGCGAACTGGCCAGCGCGCTGGGCGACCGGGTGCCGGGCAAGCCGCAGGACTGCATCAACCCCGGCTTCACCGACGGCCCGCAGATCATCGATACGCGCACCCTGGTCTATCGCCAGGGCGCGCGGCTCTATCGCAACGACCTCGCCTCCGAATGCCCGTCGCTGGCGCCGCTGAGCACGGTGATCGTCGAGATCCGCGGCAGCCAGCTCTGCCGCAACGACCAGTTCCGGGTGGTGACGCCGGGGATGAGCATCCCCAGCGGCTATTGCCGGCTGGGCAAGTTCACGCCCTATACCCGGGCGAAGGGGGGCTGAGCAGCCCACCCCCGCGTGCTTACTGCACCTTCAGCTGGTCCAGCGCGAAGGCGAGATACTCCGCATTCTGCTTGTAGCGCTCGAACCGGCCGGACTTGCCGCCATGGCCCGCCTCCATGTTGACGCGGAAGACCAGCGGATTGGCGTCGGTCTTGGTCGCGCGGAGCTTCGCCACCCATTTGGTCGGCTCGTAATATTGTACCTGGCTGTCCCACAAGCCGGTGCCGACATAGAGCGACGGATAGGCCTGCGCCGTCACATTGTCGTAGGGCGAGTAGCTGAGCATATAATCGTAATAGCGCTGCTCGGCGGGGTTGCCCCATTCGTCGAACTCGCCGGTGGTCAGCGGGATCGAGGTGTCGAGCATCGTCGTCACCACGTCGACGAACGGCACCTGCGCGATGATCACGCGATAGTCCTGCGGCGCCATGTTGGCGACCGCGCCCATCAGCAGCCCGCCCGCGCTGCCGCCCATCGCCGCCACCCGGCCCTTGGCGGCATAGCCCTGGTCGACCAGGAAGCGGGTCACGTCGACGAAGTCGGTGAAGCTGTTCTTCTTGTGGAAGATCTTGCCGTCATCATACCATTTGCGGCCCATTTCCTGCCCGCCGCGGATATGCGCGATGGCATAGACCATGCCGCGATCCAGCATGCTCGGCAGCGTCGGATTGAAGCTCGGATCGGTCGAATAGCCGTAGCTGCCATAAGCGTACTGGAACAGCGCCGCCGTGCCGTTCTTCCGGAAGGTCTTGGCATGGACGAGGCTGACCGGCACCCTGGTGCCGTCGCGCGCCGTGGCCCAGACGCGCTCCGTCACATATCTGGAAGCGTCATAGCCCGGTACCGGCTGCACCTTCAGCACCGTCCGTTTGCCGGTCGCGGCATCGACTTCGTAGGTGGTGGTCGGCGTGACCAGCGAGCCATAGGTGTAGCGCAGCACCGGGCTGGCCGGGTCCTCGTTGGTGCCGAGGTCCATGACATAGGCGGGCTCGTCCGCGGTCACGAAGCTGCTCTTGCCGGCCGGGGTCAGCATCCGCAGCCGCTTGTTGCCGCCCGAGCGCTCCTCGATGGCGAGAAAGCGATCGAAGGGCTGGAAATTCTCGATGAACACCGTGTCGCTGGTCGGCACGAGATCGGCCCAGCCGGCGCGCCCCGCCGCGGCCTTCGCATCCGGCACCACCATGATCCGATAGTTGGGTGCCTGCCAGTTGGTGCGGATGATCCAGCGCCCGCCCAGGTGATCGGCATTGTAGAGGAAGTCCCGCGCGCGCGGCGCGACCGGCGTGAAGGCAACCGGATTGGCGGCCGGCGCGCAGCGCTGCTCGTCGCTCACGGTCGAATGGAGGTTGATGCAGATATAGCGCTCGTCGGTCGTGGCGCCGATGCTCATGTAGAAGGTGTCGTCCTTCTCGGTATAGACGAGCCGGTCGGCCGAGGCGGGGGTGCCGAGCACATGCGCCTTCACCCGCGTGCCGAGCAGCGTGACCGGGTCCTTCTCGACATAGAAGATCGTCTTGCCGTCCGCCGACCACACCAGCCCGGCCTCGATATTGGGCACCGTGTCGGCGAGCAGCGTGCCCGTGGCGATGTCCTTCACCTTCAGCACATATTGCCGGCGGCCGACGGTGTCCTCGGCCCAGGCGATGCGGGCGTTGTCGGGGCTTACCCGCCAGTTGCCGATCTGGAAGAAGCCCTTGCCCTTGGCCATCGCCGGCTGGTCGAACAGCACCTGCTCGGGCGCCGCCATGCTGCCCTTGCGGCGCGCAACCACCGGATAGTCGGCGCCGGTATCGAAGCGGGTATAATAGAAATAGCCGTGCTTGGCGTAGGGGACGCTCGCGTCGTCCTGTTTGATGTGGCCGATGATCTCGCGGTACAGCGTGTCCGCCATCGGCTTGGTCGGCGCCAGCACCGCATCGGCATAGGCGTTCTCGGCGGCGAGATAGGCGAGCATCTCGGGATTCTTCCGGGTGTCGTCGCGGAGCCAGTAATAGGGGTCCTCGCGCGTCGCGCCGAAGGGGGCCTTGACGGTGTAGGGCTTCTTCGCGGCGACCGGCGGCGTAGGCGCGGCGGTCTGGGCGAGGAGCGGCGCTGCGGCGGCGCCGGCCAGCAGCGTGGCGAGGATGAGCTTGTGCATGGAGTCCCCCGGGATCAAGTCGATGGGAGAACCTGCCAGAACGCTACACTACTGCAAGCCCCTCCTCCTTGGAGGAGGGGTTGGGGGTGGAGGGATTCCAGAACGGAACTTAGTCTCGGTGAGACACTGCCCCACCCCAAACCCCTCCCCTAAAGGGGAGGGGCTTACGTCCGTTTACAGCACGTAGCGGCTCAGATCCGTGTTCCGCGCCACGCTGGCCAGCTGCTTGTCGACATAGGCCGCGTCGATGACCACGGCGCTGCCGCTGCGGTCCTCGGCCTCGAAGCTGACTTCCTCGAGCAGCTTCTCCATCACCGTCTGCAGCCTGCGGGCGCCGATATTCTCCACCTCGGCATTCACCTCGGCGGCGATCTTCGCGACCGCTCGGATGCCGTCCTCGGTAAAGTCGATCGAGACGCCCTCGGTGCCGAGCAGCGCGGCATATTGCCGCACCAGGCTCGCCTTGGTGTCGGAGAGGATCGCGACGAAATCCTCCTCGGTCAGCGCCTTGAGCTCCACCCGGATCGGCAGGCGGCCCTGCAGCTCGGGCAGCAGGTCGCTGGGCTTGGCGACGTGGAACGCGCCGGAGGCGATGAACAGGATATGGTCCGTCTTCATCGGGCCGTATTTGGTCGCCACCGTGGTGCCCTCGATCAGCGGCAGCAGGTCGCGCTGCACGCCCTCGCGGCTCACCGATCCGCCGCGCACGTCGGACACGGCTATCTTGTCGATCTCGTCGAGGAAGACGATCCCGTTCGCCTCGGCGTCCGCCAGCGCCACCCGGCTGACCTCGTCCTGGTCGAGGCGCTTGTCGGCCTCTTCCTCGACGAGCTTCTCCCAGGCGGAGCGGACATTGAGCTTGCGGCGCTTGAGCGGCGTGCCGGTCAGGCCCTTCATCATCTCCGACAGGTTGATCATCTGCGGCGCGCCGCCGGGGATGTCGAACGGCATCTGCGGCGCCTGCTCGACCTCGATCTCGACTTCGGTGTTGTCGAGCAGCCCTTCGTTGAAGCGCTGCTTGAACGCCTCGCGAGTCGCGGTGCTCGAATCCTTGCCGGTCAGCGCATCCAGCAGCCGGCCCATCGCCGCCTCCTCGGCCTTGTCCTTCACCGCGGAACGGCGACGCTCCTTCTCGAGTCGGATCGCTTCCTCGACCAGATCGCGGGCGATCTGCTCGACGTCGCGGCCGACATAGCCGACCTCGGTGAACTTGGTCGCCTCCACCTTCACGAAGGGCGCATCGGCGAGCTTGGCGAGGCGACGGCTGATCTCGGTCTTGCCGCAGCCGGTGGGCCCGATCATCAGGATGTTCTTCGGCGTCACCTCGTCGCGCAGATCCGCGCTGAGCTGCTGCCGGCGCCAGCGGTTGCGCAGGGCCACGGCGACGGCCTTCTTGGCGTCCTTCTGGCCGATGATGTGCGCGTCGAGCGCGGCGACGATCGTCTTGGGGGTGAGGTTCTGGTTCATTTTGTACTCGTTCCCCTCCCGCTTGCGGGAGGAGCTAGGGGTGGGCGCCCGCCATCCGCGAGCGATGTCTTTGGAGGCGAGCGAGGGCCCACCCCCGGCCCCTCCCGCACGCGGGAGGGGAGAAGAAGTCAGTTCGCGCTGTCCAGCGACTCCACGGTCAGCCGGTCGTTGGTGTAGACGCACAGCTCGCCGGCGATCGCCATCGCCTTGCGCGCGACCACTTCGGCATCGGGCTCGTACTCGATCAGCGCGCGCGCCGCGGACAGCGCGAAATTGCCGCCCGAGCCGATCGCCGCGACGGTGCCATGCTCGTGCGCCTCGGGCTCGAGCACGTCGCCATTGCCGGTGACCACCAGCGTGACGTCCTTGTCGGCGACGAGCAGCATCGCCTCCAGGTTGCGGAGATATTTGTCGGTCCGCCAGTCCTTGGCGAGCTCCACCGCCGCGCGCAGCAGCTGGCCGTGGTGCCGCTCCAGCTTGGCCTCGAGCCGCTCGAACAGGGTGAAGGCATCGGCGGTGGCACCGGCAAAGCCCGCGATCACCTTGCCGTCGCCCAGCGGACGCACTTTCCGCGCATTAGGCTTCATCACGGTGTTGCCGGCCGAAACCTGGCCGTCGCCCGCAATCACCACTTTTCCCGATTTGCGCACGGAGAGGATCGTCGTGCCGTGCCACGCAGCGTTCTTGTCACTCATGGACGCGCATATGGGTGGCGGGTGCGGGCGTGCAAAGGGGGAGTTCCCCTAAGGCCGCGCAAGCGCAACGATCCGGCGATTTCGTGATTGCTTGGGTGTGGCTTGGTCGGGGCGACAGGATTCGAACCTGCGACCCCCACACCCCCAGTGTGATGCGCTACCAGGCTGCGCTACGCCCCGACCGAGGGTGCGCCCTGTATGCCGCTTGGGGGCGGGACGCAACCCCCAAAGCGCGCAAGCTCAGCGATCCAGCGCTTCCAGCCCCATCGCGATCGCGCCGAGCGGCCCCGCCATGTCGCCCAGCCCCGGCGGACCGACCCGCTCGTCGAGCTCGGCGGAGTAGCCCGCCAGCGCGCCATAGCCGTTGATGCTTGCCGCCACTTTCGCCCGCACCGCGCCGAACAGCTGCGGCCGCCGGGTCATCACCCCGCCGCCGATCGCGATCCGCTCGGGCGCGAGGCTGACGATCAGGTTGTGGAGCAGCGCCGCCAGGTCATGCGCGAAATAGTCCCATTCGGGCGCGTCGTCGGCGACGTCCTGCCCCGGCCGGCCGAATCGGGCGGCCAGCGCCGGGCCGGAGAGCAGCCCCTCGGCA
This sequence comes from Sphingomonas sp. ABOLE, assembly GCF_003950455.1. NCBI lineage: Bacteria > Pseudomonadati > Pseudomonadota > Alphaproteobacteria > Sphingomonadales > Sphingomonadaceae > Sphingomonas > Sphingomonas sp. ABOLE. The sequence goes on along the minus strand of NZ_QQWY01000001.1, from coordinate 104,743 downwards.
CAATCGCCATGGTACGGACACCAGCCCTGGAACGTGTCGCCGGGCGCGCGGGCCGAGCGCATATGCCCCGCCTCGCCATGCGCATAGCCCATGATCGGCCGGCCATTGGCGACCAGCCCCACGCCCACCCCGGTGCCGATGGTGATGTACGCGTGGGTCGAAAGCCCCGCCGAAGCACCCCAGCGCGCCTCCGCCAGCGCCGCACCGTTGACATCGGTCTGGATCGCCAGCGGCTTGCCGTAGCGCGCGGAGAGGCGCCGCGTAAGATCGGTGTCGTTCCAGCCGGGCTTGGTCGTCGCGATGATCGAGCCGAAATTGGGCCGCGCCGGGTTGAGTTCGATCGGCCCGAAGCTGGCGATGCCAATCGCGTCGAAGGACCAGCTATCGAGCACCGCTTCGAGTCCGGCGAGCGTGGTCGCCGGATCGGTGGTCGGCACAACATGCTGTTCGCGCACGTCGCCCGGGCCGCTGCCCAAAGTGGCGACGCATTTGGTGCCGCCCAGTTCGAGGCCGGCAATCGAAAGGTTCGCAGTCATGCAACCGCGCTAGCGCCCCGCGCCGCGCGGGGGAAGCCCGTCTGCGCTCACCGATCGCGCGGATGCATATACTCGCTGAGGGTGACAAACGCGAGCGCGAGCGTGAAAACGCCCATCGCTCCCATCACCATGTACAGATAGTTGCTGCCAATGACGTCGAGCATTTCCGCCTCCATCAAGAAGAGCGGAAATATCCCGTATTTACCCGGCCTTTACTTTGACGACGGTCAAATTCTAGTTTCCTGCCGGGAGGTGCGTATGTATGGAAAGGATTGCGCACAAGCATCGGAGTTTATGACAGATAGGCCCGCCCACGATCCCACGGCGATGGCGCTTCTGTTCGAGGCGTCGACGGATCGCGGCGTGCTGCTGCTCGACGTCGACGGCCGGATCGCCAGCTGGAGCCGCGGCGTCGAGCTGCTCGACGGCTGGACGCCTGCCGACCTTACAGGCGCCGACGTCGCGCTCCATTACCCCCCGGCAGAAGCCAAGGCCGCCAAGCCCGCGCGCGACCTGGAACGCGCCCGCGCCGCCGGCCGGCTGATCGAGGAAGGCTGGCGCGTCCGCCGCGACGGCAGTGAATATCTGGCGGAAATCCAGCTCTCCGCGCTCGTCGACGCCGACGGCCGCTTGCACGGCTATGCCGAGGTGTTCCGCGACATCACCGATCACAAGGCCTCGCAGACCGCGCTCGCCGGCAGCGCGCTCCACCTGCGCTCGATCCTCGCCACCGTGCCCTCGGCGATGGTGGTGATCGATGCCCAGGGCACCATGCTCTCGTTCAGCGCCGCTGCCGAGCGGCTGTTCGGCTGGACGGAAGCGGAGGTGATCGGCCGCAACGTCAGCATGCTGATGCCCGCCCCCGACGCGCAGCTGCACGACTCCTATCTCGCCCGCTACCTCACCACCGGCGAGCGCCGGGTGATCGGCATCGGCCGCATCGTCGTCGGCCAGCGGCGCGACGGCACCGATTTCCCGATGGAATTGCAGGTCGGCGAGGCGAGCAGCGAGGGGCAGCGGATCTTCACCGGCTTCATCCGCGATCTGACCGACGAGCAGCGCTCCCAGCTCCGCCTCAAGGAGCTTCAGTCCGAGCTGATCCACGTCTCGCGGCTCTCGGCGATGGGCACCATGGCCTCGACACTCGCGCACGAGCTCAACCAGCCACTGACCGCCATCGCCAATTATCTCGAAGCCGGGCGCAACCTGATGGCGCGCGACAGCGATGATCCCGAGGATCAGGCGATGATCCAGGAAGCGATGGCAGAATCGGTCAAGGAGGCGCTGCGGGCGGGCAACATCGTCCGGCGGCTGCGCGAGTTCGTCGCGCGCGGCGAGGCGGACATGGGGCTGGTCGACCTGCCGCGGCTGATCGACGAGGCCAGCCGGCTGGCGCTCACCGGGTCGCGCGAGCTGGGCGTGCGCGCCTTCTACGCGCTCGATCCGCGCGCCACCGCGGTGCTGTGCGACCGGGTGCAGATCCAGCAGGTGCTGGTCAACCTGATCCGCAACGCGATCGAGGCAATGGCGGAGAGCCCGGTGCGCGAGATCACCATCGGATCGGAGGTCGCCCCGCGCAACCTGGTCCGCGTCTGGGTGGCCGATACCGGCCCCGGCATCGTGCCCGAACAGGCGCCGCGGCTGTTCCAGGCCTTCGCCACCACCAAGGAGCGCGGCATGGGCCTCGGCCTCTCGATCTGCCGCACCATCGTCGAGGCGCATGGCGGCCGCATCTGGGCCGAGCCGCGCGACGAAGGGGGCACCATCTTCAACTTCACCCTGATGTCCGCACACGAGGAACCCGCATGAGCGACCGCAAGCGCATCCACCTGGTCGACGACGAGGAATCGGTCCGCCGTTCGACGAGCTTCATGCTGCGCACCTCGGGCTATGACGTCGACACCTATGGCTCGGGCGTCGATTTCCTGGGCAGGGTGGGCGGCGCCAAGCCCGGCTGCATCCTGCTCGACGTACGCATGCCAGAGATGGACGGGATCGAGGTCCAGGCGGAACTTGCCAGGCGCGGCGTCAAGCTGCCGGTGATCGTGCTGACCGGCCACGGCGATGTCGGCACCGCAGTGGCGGCGATGAAGGGCGGCGCGATCGACTTTCTCGAAAAGCCGTTCGAGAAGGATGCATTGGTCGAAGCCCTCGAACGCGGCTTTGAGCGGCTGGAGGAGGGCGATGCCGCGCTTGCCAGCCGCGCGGAGGCCGAGCGGCGCATCGCCTTGCTCTCCCCGCGCGAGAAGGACGTGCTGCGCGGGCTGGTGCGCGGGCATCCCAACAAGACCATCGCCTATGACCTGGGCATCTCGCCGCGCACGGTAGAGGTCCACCGCGCCAACGCCATGGCCAAGCTGGAGGCGCGCAGCCTGTCCGAAGCGCTGCGGCTCGCCTTCGCCGTCGGGCTGGACGACGACTAGGGCAGCACGCCTGTCCCACCCCGGTCAACGCAAGCGGCTGGCAAGATGCGCCGCCGCGTGTATGGTCGATGGGTTTGCTGGCCGCGATTCCGCCGGCGATGGGGACTATCGACTTCAGAATGACTCATTTCCCGATCGGCATTTTCGGGGTGCTGGCGATTTTGGGCATCGCCTTCCTGCTTTCCAGCAATCGCCGGGCGATCCGCCTGCGCGTCGTCGGACCCGCCTTTCTGCTCCAGGCCGGCCTGGCGGTCATCGTACTTCGGACCGGCTGGGGCCAGGTAGCGCTGCACAGCATGGCGAACGGCGTCTCGGCGCTGCTTGGCTATGCCAGCGCGGGCACCCAGCTGCTGTTCGGCAATCTCGCCAAGCCCGAGCTGGGCGGCCAGAGCCTCGCCATCGCCGCATTGCCGGTGATCATCTTCTTCGCCGCGCTCGTCTCGATCCTCTACCATGTCGGCATCATGCAGCTGGTGGTGCGCTGGATCGGCGGCGCGATTGAGAAGGTGACCGGGGTCAGCAAGGTCGAATCGCTCTGCGCGGCGGCGAACATCTTCGTCGGCCAGAGCGAGGCGCCACTGGTGATCCGGCCCTATCTGGCCCGCCTCACCCCCTCGCAGGTCTTCGCGGTGATGAGCGTCGGCATGGCGGGCGTCGCGGGGACGATCCTCGCCGCCTATGCCAGCCTGCTCGGGCCGGCCTCGCTCCCCTACCTCCTCGCAGCCTCGTTCATGGCGGCACCGGGCGGACTGATGATGGCCAAGATCATCATGCCGGACGAGCCCGCCGTCGTCGACGCGCCGATGTCCGGCGAGGACGAGGTGATCCGCGTCGCCGAGGAGGATTTCCAGGAGGAGCGCGCCGCCAACATCATCATGGCGGCGGCCAATGGTGCTTCGACCGGCGTGAAGATCGCGGTGGCGGTCGGCGCGATGGTGCTCGCCTTCGTCGCGCTGGTGGCGCTGGCCAACGGGCTGCTCGGCATGGTCGGCGGCTGGTTCGGCTATCCGCACCTCAGCTTCCAGGCGATCATCGGGGCGATCTTCGCGCCGGTGATGTACCTGCTCGGCATCTCCTGGCACGAGTCGCTCACGGCCGGGGGGCTGTTCGGCACCAAGGTGGTGCTCAACGAATTCGTCGGCTTCATCGAGCTCGGCAAGGCAACCGACCTCGCGCCGCGCTCCAAGGCGATCATCACCTTTGCCTTGTGCGGCTTCGCCAATTTCAGCTCGATCGCGATCCAGATGGCGACCACCGGCAGCCTCGCGCCCAACCAGCGCCCGGTGATTGCGCGGCTGGGGATCAAGGCGCTGATCGCGGGCAGCCTCGCGAACCTGATGTCGGCCGCGCTGGCTGGGTTGCTGCTGCCGTAATTCCTAGTGCTCCTGCGAAAGCAGGAGCCCAGGGTAGGAGAGCAAGTCGCCCGCGACCCTGGGCCCCTGCTTTCGGAGGGGCACGGAGGTGAGGCAGGCGCTCGGTGTAGCGATGCGCCGATCAGCCCCCGCCGATCCCCTCCACCACCTTGCCGCTACCGCCGCAGTTGGGGCACTCGCCGCCGTCAATGCGACCCGACCCGCCGCAACGGCGGCAGATGTCTTCGCCGGTGCCCGGCGTGCCCGGGGCGGCGTCGTCGCCGGGATTGAGGGGTTCGGCCATGGGTGCTGCTCCTATCCGTCGAGATGTACGGCAAGCCAAACGCTCGGCCGGTCGCGCGCGGTCCATGTCACCCAATGTTTCTGCCCGGCCTGGATCAGCAGATGGTCGCCCGGGGCCAGCCGCACCTCGGCCGAATCCTCGATCCGGATCCCCGCCGCACCTTCGAGCAGCACCACCCATTCGTCCCAGTCCTGCACCATCGGCGCCTCATCGGGCGTCGCCTGCCCGCGTGAGACGATCCGCTCGATCCGCACGCCTGGGCGCTTGAGCAGATCGGTGAACGCCTCGTCGTCCTTCGCCTCTGGCAGGTCGCGCAGCAGGTTGGCGACCTCAGGCTTGAAACGCGGCTTGGGCGGCGGTGCGGGTTTGGACTTGGGGGAAGGCTTCGGCTTGGGAGCGCGCTTCGGTCCGGGCGTGGTCTCGACCGAAATACTCCAGTCGCTCCGCATCCCGCCGCGCAAGAACCCGCGGATCGCCTCGGCATCCGCCGTCAGCCCGTCCGCCCCGACGCCGAATATCTCCGCCCCACCCGCATCCTTGAGCCCGTACCGCCCGAAGTCGCCCCCGGGCTTGCGCCGCCGCGACTTGACCAGCTTCAGCCCGCGATGCGCCGCCATCGCCCGCAGCTCGTCGTCCTGTTCCGCCACACGGCCCTCCCTTGGATTCCGGCCCCAAACGCGCCAATAGCCACGCATGCCCCGTTTCCAGTTCACCATCCACGCCACCGACGGCAAGGCGCGTCGCGGCACCATCGCCATGCAGCGCGGCGAGATCCGCACCCCCGCCTTCATGCCGGTCGGCACCGCCGCCACCGTCAAGGCGGTGAAGCCGCAAGACGTGCGCGCCAGCGGTGCCGACATCCTGCTCGGCAACACCTATCACCTGATGCTGCGCCCCACCGCCGAGCGCGTCGCCCGGCTGGGCGGGCTGCACAAGTTCATGGGCTGGGACCGACCGATCCTCACCGATTCAGGCGGCTACCAGGTGATGAGCCTGTCCGAACTGACCAAGCGCAGCGAGGAAGGCGTCGCCTTCGCCTCGCACCTCGACGGCTCGCGCCACATGATGAGCCCCGAGCGCTCGATGGAGATCCAGCGGCTGCTCGGCTCCGACATCGTCATGGCGTTCGACGAGTTGGTGCCGACCACCTCGACCCGCGACGTGCAGGCCAAGGCGATGGAGCGATCGATGCGCTGGGCCAAGCGCAGCCGCGCCGGCTTCGATTCGGGCGAGGAACATGCCGCCCGCGCTGCCCTGTTCGGCATCCAGCAGGGCGCACTCGACGAAGGCCTGCGCCAGGCGAGCGCCGATGCGCTGAAGGATATCGGCTTCGACGGCTATGCGGTCGGCGGCCTCGCGGTGGGCGAGGGCCAAGAAGCGATGTTCGGCGTGCTCGACTATGCCCCCGGCCAGCTCGACGAGACCAAGCCGCGCTACCTGATGGGCGTCGGCAAGCCCGACGACATCGTCGGCGCGGTCGAGCGCGGCATCGACATGTTCGATTGCGTGCTGCCCACCCGCTCGGGCCGCACCGGCCAGGCCTTCACGCGGGAAGGCCCGATCAACATCCGCAATGCGAAGTTCGCCGAGGACCAGGGCCCGCTCGATCCGGCCTGCGCCTGCCCGGTCTGCGGCACCTGGAGCCGCGCCTATATCCACCACCTCGTCCGCGCCGGCGAGATCCTCGGCGCGATGCTGATGACCGAGCATAATCTCTGGTTCTACCAGTCCCTGATGGCGGACCTGCGCGCGGCGATCGAGGAGCAGCGGCTCACCGCCTTCGCCAATGATTTCCGCGCAAAGTACCAGACGACAAAGGGCTGAGCCCGCAGCTTTTCCGTGACAGCCGCCGCCCTGCCCCTCTAGGCTCCGGCCAAACGGGAGAGGGGTGGCGCATGCGAGGATTCGGCATCGTTTTGGCGGCGGTGCTTGCCGTGGCGGGCCCCGCCCACGCCGCAAGCGATCCGGTGGTCGAGAAGCAGCGGCTGATCTTCCTCTCGGACATCGAGGCGGAGACCGACGACAGCCAGTCGCTGATCCGCCTGTTGCTCTACGCCAACGAGATCGACATCGAGGGGCTGATCGCCACCACCTCGATCTGGCTCAAGACCGATCCGCAGCCGGAGACGATGCGGCGGATCGTGACGGGTTATGGCAGGGTGCAGCCCAATCTGCTGCGCCACGCCGCCGGCTATCCCAGCGCCGGGCAACTGCTGGCGCAGATCCAGAGCGGGCAGCCCGGCTATGGCATGGCCAGCGTCGGCGCGGGCAAGGACAGCGCCGGCTCCGCGCTGCTGCTCCGCGCGCTCGACCGCCCGGATCCGCGCCCCCTCTGGGTGGCGGTTTGGGGCGGCGCGAACACGCTGGCGCAGGCGCTGTACACGCTGCGCGCCACCCGCAGCCCCGCCGAGGCGGAACGGCTGATCGCCAAGCTGCGCGTCTACACCATCTCCGACCAGGACGATTCGGGCGCCTGGCTGCGCCGCGAGTTTCCAAACCTCTTCTACATCGTCAGCACCGGGCCCTACAGTAACGGCAGCTGGACCGGCATGAGCACGCCGATCGAGGGAATCGACAACGGCTCGGTTTCCAACGACTGGATCGCTCGCAACATCCAGCAGGGGCATGGGGCCTTGGGCGCGCTCTATCCCGACGTCGCCTGGACGATGGAGGGCGACACGCCTTCGTTCCTCAACCTGATCCCGACAGGGCTCAGCGTGCCCGAGCATCCCGAATGGGGCGGCTGGGGCGGCCGCTACGAGCGCTATGTCCCCCGCCCCTTCCCGCCCGGCGAGACGGTCACCGGCGGCATTCCGCTTGCGCCAGAGGCGCGGCCGATCTGGACCAACGCCGACGATTCCTACACACCGATGGTGCCGACGCCCTATTCGCGGCCGGTCGCGTCGGAAAAGACCTTTCGCGGGCCGATGGTGACGGTGTGGCGCTGGCGCGACGCCTATCAGAACGACATGGCCGCGCGCATCGCCTGGACCACCCGGGCCTTCGCGGAGGCCAACCACGCGCCGGCCCCCCGCCTCGCCCATGCCGACCGGCTGACCGTCCATTCGGGCGAGAAGATCCTCCTCGACGCCTCGCCGAGCGCTGACCCGGACGGCGACAGCCTGTCCTTCGCCTGGTTTCCCTATCCCGAGGCGGGCAGCTGGAAGCAGCCGGTGCCGATCAACCGCCCCGAGAACGTCTACCGCGCCAACGCGACGGCGCCGGTGGTGGAGAAGCTCGAGACGGTACATTTCATCGTCGCGGTAACCGACAAGGGGATGCCCGCGCTTACGCGGTATCGACGGGTCATCGTGACGGTCCTGCCATCGACTGAAGGTGTCGGGCGCGGAACCTAGCGTGTGGATAGCGGCCGGGACGGAGCGCACCTTCGCAAGCCCTTAGGAACGATACGGAATTGAGCGCGGCCGTGCGCGTCCATAGGCTCTCCCGCCACGCCCGCGTCACGCGGGTGCGCGACGCTGCCGGATCGGAAACCCCATGGAAGCTGCCTTCTCCATCGACGTCGACGCTTCCAACAGCCTCGTCCGCATCACGATGTCCGGCTTCTTCGCGATGGAGGACATCGTCCGCTTCGTGGCGGCGCGGGACCAGGCGCACCGCCAACTGACATGCGCGGCCAACGCCCATGTCACGCTGGTCGACATTCGCGGGATGAAGATCCAGTCGCAGGACAGCGTCGAGTCGTTCAAGCATGTGCTGAACAATCCCAAATTCGCTTCGCGCCGCCTCGCCATCGTCGTCGCCCAGTCGCTGGCGCGGATGCAGATCAAGCGGGCGGCCAGCGACCGCGACGCCTATTATTTCGACAGCATCGAAGGCGCCGAAGCCTGGCTACTGGCGCCCGATGCAGCGGCTGTCGACGCAGCGCTCGATTCGGTAGGCCACGCCTGAGACGGACCGCGCTGGCTGGCCCCGGCAAATCGCATACGCCGCATGTCCTCCACGGCCGCAAGGGCCTATAAGCAAGGCAGGTCCCCCCGCCGACGGAGTTCCCTTGCCGCCCCTCCCGCACCCCGAGCAGCGCCAGCGGATCCTCTTCTACCTGCCGATGGTGACCAACTGGTGGTTCGTCCACATCGTCGAGCCGATGCTCCGCCGCCTCGCGGAGCGCCATGAGATCCATGTCCTCGCCCCCGCGCCTTGGCGCGGCACCGGTATCGGGCCGGAGGAACTCGCCCGCTGCGCCGATCTGCCGGACCTGCGCTGGTACATCATGGACGGCCCCGACCATCCCAGCACCCGCACCACGCCCGAGGATGCCGAGGGGCTGATCGGCTTCGTCCGCGATCTTGGCCCCGACCTGGTGCTCTGCCGCACCGCCGATCACGAGACCGTACGACACTTCCCCGGAATCGTCCGCCTGCTGATGGAAGGGCGGTACGAGCCCTTTGCACCGCCGCCGCGCTGGATCCTGCTCACCGAGCGGCCGCACGACCATGGCCTGCTCGCGGAGATGCCCCCCGTCGCAGCCGATCGCCTGCGAACGATGCTGGCCCCCGCCTGGGAACGACTCCAACATAGCCTGGCGCCCGCACCGGAAGAGCGCGCCACATTGTTCGCGCGGCTGGGCATCCCCGAGGATCGCCCGCTGCTGCTGCTGCCGCTCGAATGCGAGACCGAGGATAATTTCCTCGCGATGCACCGGCTGGCCACCAAGCCCAATGCCGCGCTGGTCCGCGAACTCGCCGCCCAGCTGGGCGACCGCTGCACGCTGGCGGTGACCAACCACCCGCTCAACGACGCGCATGTCGACGCCGCCCCGCTGATCGAAGCGGTCGGCGACTGCGACAATGTCGTGCTGCTCCCCCCGCGGATCGGCATGCACCCCGCCACGCTCGCGATGGCGCGCCACGCCGACGGCATGCTGGTCGGCGACTCGAAGACCTTTGCGCTGGCGGCGTTCTTCGGCGTGCCGATGCACCGCCATTCGCGCTTCGACAGTGGCGGCTGGCTGAACGCCTATGCAGCGCTGGAGCCGTTCGTCGCCGATGTCATCGCCGGCACTGCGCGCCGGCCGGATCCCGAGTCGGCGCGGCTATGGTTCGCGCAATATCTGCTGAACGATGGCGTCGATCCGCTCGCGCCCGAGGACGATCTGCTCGCCCGCCTCGCCCGTCCGTTTGATCCGGAGCGCTGGGAGGCCGCGCTGGCGCGGCTGGAGCGCACCCTGCCCACGCTGTTCGCGGAGGAAGCTCAGGCGAGCGGGTAGAGCGCGCCCGCCACCCAGCGCAGCTCGGCGCGGAGCACGCCCCAGGCGCGGGCGGCTGCGCGGCTGTCCATCGCCTCGATGCCGATGCCGCGCTTCTCCAGCGCCTTCACCAGGCTGAGCGGCGGCCGCACCAGTGTCGCGCCGGTGCCGAGCAGCAGGAATTCCGGCTGCGGATCCAGCGCGAAGGCGGGTTCGAGATCCGCCTCGGTCAGCTCGGCCACCGCGGGCGGCGACCATCCGTCGGCGCGCTGGGGCGTGATGATCAGCCCGTGATAGACATTCTCGTCGACCCGAAAGCCGCCGCCCGAAAAGCCCGAGATCAGCGGCCCTTCGGCGCTGCGCCGCTCGATCTTCACGTTACGGCCGCTCGCGCGGCGCCACGCGCTCGGCATTGTCGGCGATCGAGTCGGCCTTTTCGGGCTTCACGCCGGGCTTGAGGCCAAGCGTGATCAGCAGCGAGGACGAGACGTAGATCGACGAATAGGTGCCGACCACGATACCGAGCATCATTGCCGCGGTGAAGCCGCGCAGCACATGCCCGCCGAACACCAGCAGCGAGGCCAGCGCCAGCAGGATGGTGAGCGAGGTCATCACGGTACGCGGCAGCGTCTCGTTGACCGACAGGTCGATCAGCTCGCTCATCCCCATCTTGCGGTACTTGCGCATGTTCTCGCGAATGCGGTCGTCGATCACCATCTTGTCGTTGATCGAATAGCCGATGATCGTCAGCACGGCGGCGACGATGTTCAGGTCGAACACCATGCCGGTCACCGCGAAGAAGCCGAGCGTCATCAGCACGTCGTGCAGGATCGCGACCGCGGTGGACACGCCGAACTGCCATTCGTAGCGCAGCCAGGAGAAGATCGCGATGCCGATGATCGCCAGTGCCACGGCGAGCACGCCGTTGCGGATCAGCTCGCCCGAAACCTTGCCCGACACGGTGGAGTATGTCGAGAAGGTGGCGCCGGGGAACTTGGCCGCCACCGCGCCCTTCACCCGCTCGACCATCGCGTTGGTCGCGCCCGCATCGTTCGACTTGGGCACCGGCAGGCGGATGGTGACGACGTTCTTGCCGCCCATGTCCTGAAGGACCGCCTCGCCATAGCCGAGCTCGTTCACCGTCGAACGCAGTTCGTCGAGCGGCGGGGCCGAGGTGAACTTTTCCTCGATCGACACGCCGCCGACGAAGTCGACGCCAAAATTGAGGCCGTGCACCGCAACCATACCGATCGCGGCGACGGTCAGCAGCGCGGTAATCGCGAACGCGATGAACCGGATGCGGACGAAGCCGATATTGGTGTTGTCGGGTACGATCTTGAGGAGCCGCATGTCGGCGCTTCCTTAAATATGGATCTCGCTCGGGCGCTTGCGGCGCAGCCAGAGCGTGACGAGCATGCGCGTGAACACCACGGCGGTGAAGACGGAGCTGGCGATGCCGATCAGCAGCACCACCGCGAAACCGCGGATCGGGCCCGAACCGAGCACCAGCATGATCGCGCCGGCGATCGCGTGGGTGACGTTGGCCTCGAAGATGGTGCGGCTGGCTTCCTTATAGCCGAGCTCCACTGCCTGCATCACGCTGCGGCCGCGGCGGCGTTCCTCGCGGATACGCTCGTTGATCAGCACGTTGGCGTCGACCGCGGTGCCGATGGTCAGCACGAAGCCGGCGATGCCGGGCAGCGTCAGCGTCGCGCTGAGCATGCCCATCACCGCCAGGATCACCAGCACGTTCAGCGTCACGGCGATGTTTGCGTAGACGCCGAAGCGGCCATAGGTCAGCACCATGAACACCACGACGGCGACGATCGCGATCACCGATGCGGTGACGCCGGCGCGGATCGAATCGTTGCCGAGCTCGGGGCTGACGGTCGATTCCTGCACGACCTTCAGGTTGATCGGCAGCTTGCCCGAACGCAGCGCGATGGCGAGTTCGTTGGCGCTGTCCACGGTGAAGCCGCCCGAGATCGAGGCGCTGCCGCCGAGGATCGGCTCGTTGATGTTCGGCGCCGAGATCACCTTGTTGTCGACGATGATCGCGAACGGCTTCTGGGTGTTCTCGGTCGTCACCCGCGCGAAGCGCTTGGCGCCCGCGCCGTCGAGCTGGAGCGTCACGTCGGGACGGCCCTGCTGGTCGTAGCTCTGCTTGGCATCGACCAGCATGTCGCCGGTGATCATCGCGGTACGGTTGACCACGATCGGCGCGCCATTCTCATACTGGAGCAGCTGCGAAGTGACGGGGATATCCCCGCTGGCGATCTGCTGCGGCGTCACGCTGGTGTCGACCAGCTTGAATTCGAGCTTGGCAGTCTTGCCGAGCAGCGCCTTGAGCTGGCTGGGATCCTGCAGGCCGGGGACCTGCACGACGATGCGGTTGCTGCCTTCGCGGATCACGGTCGGCTCGCGGGTGCCGAGCGCGTTGATGCGCTTGTCGACCACCTCGCGCGCGTCGTTCATCGCGGTTTCGATCTGCTGCGCCAGACCCGCCTGGGTGGGGGTCAGCACGAAGCGGGTCGAATCGACGACCTGGATTTCCCAGTCGCGCTGACCGGTGGTGCCGACACCGTTGGTCATCGGCAGCAGCTTTTCGCGCGCCGCATCCACCTTGCCGGGATCGCGGACCATGAAGCTGAGCTTGCCGCCGGCGATCGAGATGTCGCCGATGTCCACGCGCGGATCGCGGCGCATCGCCAGCCGCACCTGCTCGCGCATCTGCTCGAGCTTGGTCTGCTGCACGTCGCTCGTGTCGCCCTCGAGGAGCAGGTACGAACCGCCTGCGAGATCGAGGCCGAGGTTGACGGCGGGCTTGGGCACCCAGCTCGGCCAGGTGTTGCGGAGGCTCTCCGGCACCAGGCTCGGCACCGCGAGCAGTACCATCAGGGCCAGGCCAAGCGTGATCGACCAGACCTTCCAGCGCGGGAAATCCAGCATCAGTCGTTCGCGGGCTTGGCGCCGTGCGGGCGCACTTCGGCGAGCGTCGACTTGATCGCGCGCACCTTCACATTGGGGCCGAGCTCGATCTCGACCTCGGTCTCGTCGACCTTGGTGACCTTGCCGATCAGGCCGCCGGCGGTGATCACGGTGTCGTTCTTCTTCACCGAATTCACCGCGTTCTGCAGCGCCTTCATCCGCTTCTGCTGCGGACGGATCATCAGGAAGTAGAAGACGACGAAGATCAGGACGAGCGGCGCTACCGACGCGATCCCGGCCAGAGTGCTACCCTGACCAGCCGCGCCTGCGGCCTGTGCATATGCTGGAGTGGCGAACATGGGTTCCCGAAAAGCCTGAAGTTAGGGACGCGGAATGGCCCCATTCAAGCCGCGGCCGCTACCATGCGCCGGGGTGGGGCGCAACTATAAGGGGCGGAGGGGAGATTTCCGAAACTGGACGATATTGTCCACGCTCCATCGGGGGAGAGCGTTTCCACCCCCGCCCGGGGTGTGGAGACGCTGTCGTTCGGGGGAGCGCCTAGGCGCCCTCACGGCTCACCAGCAGCTTGTCGATCTTGCGGCCGTCCAAGTCGACGATCTCGAACCGCCAGCCCTGCTGCTCGAACACCTCGCCCTCCACCGGGAGATGCTTGAACACCGCCAGCGCCAGGCCGGCGACGGTCGCATAGTCGCGGTCCTCGGGCAGATCGATGCCGAGCCGCTCGGCCAGCTGGTCCGCCGGGGTCGCGCCGGCGACGAGCAGCGAGCCGTCCTCGCGCTCGACGATGTTGGGGTTGTCGCCCGGCTCGGCGTCCGAGGCGAACTCGCCGGCGATCGCCGCGAGCAGGTTGGCGGGCGTGACGATGCCTTCGAAATGGCCGTATTCGTCATGCACCAGCCCCATCGGCACCTCGGCGTGGCGCAGCGCGGTGAGCGCGTCCATCGCATCGACCTGATCGGGCAGCACGGGAGCCTTGCGCATCAGCTTGCGCAGGTCGAGCGGCTCGCCGCGGAACAGCGCGGCGGCGATGTCGCGCGCCTGGACGACGCCGATCACTGCATCGATCGAGCCTTCCGCCACCGGCAGGCGGGTGTGCGGGGTGGCGAGCAGTTCCTCGCGAATGCCGGCACCGTCGAGACCGACGTCGAGCCAGTCGACCTGGGTGCGCGGCGTCATCACCTCGCGCACCGGGCGGTCGGCGAGGCGGACCACGCCCGAGATGATCGAGCGCTCATGCTCCTCGATCACGCCCGACTTGCTGGCCTCGGCCACGATCAGGTGCAGTTCCTCGGCGGTGACCCGATTCTCCGATTCGCGCTTGAGGCCGAGCAGGCGGAACACGAGCCCGGTCGACGAATCGAGCAGCCACACGATCGGCGCGGTACCCCAGGAGAGCCAACGCATCGGCAGCGCCATTGCGGCAGCGATCGGCTCGGGTGAGCGCAGCGCGAACTGCTTGGGCACCAGTTCGCCAACCACCAGCGAGCCGTAGGTCGTGAGACCGATGACCAGCGTGATCCCCAGCGTGTGCGCCAGCCCCGCGGAAATACCGAGTGCCTCGATGCGCTGCCCCACCGGCTCGCCCAGGCTGGCGCCAGAATAGGCACCCGAGACGATCCCGATCAGCGTGATGCCGATCTGGACGGTGGAGAGGAACTTGCCGGGATCCTCGGCGAGCTCGATCGCGGTCTTGGCGCCGCGGTTGCCGAGCCGGGCCAGCGCCTCCAGCCGCGCCGGGCGGGCGGAGACGATCGCCAGCTCAGACATGGAGAAAATGCCGTTGATCGCGATCAGCACGAAGATGATCGCTACGTCGATCCAGGGAAAAGGTGCGCTCATGGTGCACCGCCCTCATATCCCCACCGGCGCCCCCTTCACAACCTTTTGCGGTGCAAAAGCCGAATGGGCTCAGCGGCGGGCGCGAAAGAAGGCGCGCAGCACCGCGCCGGCCTCGGCCTCGCCGATGCCGGGATAGACCTCCGGGCGATGATGGCAGGTCGGCTGGCCGAACAAGCGAGGGCCGTGTTCGACCGCACCGCCCTTGGGATCGCTGGCCCCGTAATAGAGCCGGGCGATTCGCGCATGGGCGATGGCGCCCGCGCACATCGCGCAGGGCTCGAGCGTGACCCACAGGTCGCAATCCTCCAGCCGATCGCGGCCGAGCAGCGCCGCCGCCGCGCGAATCGCCAGCATCTCGGCATGGGCGGTGGGATCGTGGAGCGCGCGCGGGGCGTTGGCCGCGGTGGCGATCACCGTGCCCTGCCGCACGATCGCGGCCCCAACGGGCACCTCGCCCTGCTCGGCCGCGGCCTGGGCGGCGGCGAGCGCGGCACGCATGGGAGGGGGCAGAGGGAACATCGCGCCCGGCTTAGCGACCGCACGCCGCCCGGTCACGCCCTGCTCAGGCGGCGGCGGGCTCCGGACGGCGGAACAGCCGCCAAAGTGCGTAGCCCGCCCCCGGCAGGAAGCCGAGCACGGTCAGCGCGCAGGCGATCTGGAAAGGGCGGCCGGCGCCCTCCTCCAGATAGACGCCGAACGGCGGCAGCAATGCCGCGGCCGCGATTCGGCTTGCGGACGGGGTCACTTTGCCGACGCCGCCGTCGGCTCCGGCGCCTTCTGTACGTCGATGGTCGGCAGCTTTACCTGCTTGTCCTTCATCTCGACGGTGGGCACGCGCACCGTGCTGTTCGATTCGCCGACCGAGACCTTGCCCGTCTCCGCCGCGACCGTGGGCAGCTTGCCGCCGCGCACATCGACATTGAGAAAGCCCAGCGCGATCAGCACCACAGCGACCAGCACCAGAATTCCCAGCAGCCCCAGGATTGCGCGCATCCCAATCTCCTCCTATCGTTTCACCTGCCCAACGCCCCGGTGGCGAGCAGGTTGCGCGCATTCCGCCGTGAATCGGTTGACTGCGACGCGCATCGACGCTAACAGCGCGGCCTTTCCGGCTTACCGCCCAACTCAGGATTTGAAGCGATGTCGCGCATTTGCGAGCTGACCGGCAAGGGCCGGCAGGTGGGACACAATGTTTCCCACGCCAACAACAAGACCAAGCGCACCTTTCTGCCCAACCTGCAGAACGTGACGCTGATCTCGGATTCGCTCGGCAAGAGCATCCGTCTCCGCGTCTCGACGCACGGCCTGCGTTCGGTCGAGCATGTCGGCGGCCTGGACAACTGGCTCCTGAAGAGCAGCGACGACGATCTGTCGCTGCGCGCCCGTCGCCTGAAGCGCGAAGTGCGCAAGGCGACCGCCGGCACCGCCGAAGCGGCCTGATCTCTCTTCAGATCAACGGTTTGGCCCGCTACTGCACGGCAGTGGCGGGTTTTGCCGTGTCTGGCGCCTGGGAAAGCCGGGCCTAGAGGTCCAGCCGAAACTTGAGCAGCAGCGTCTGCTGCCACCATTGCTCATTGTCATCCGAGATCATCCACAGCACCAGCGAATCGCCCTCGCGCTGCACCGCCAGCCCTTCGAAATTGTCGTGCTGGAACGGCGGGGAAAAGCCGGCGAGCTCGGTCCCGTGCAGCACCTGCCCGGCCCTGACGCCCCGGATATCGACGAGTTCGATCTTCACGGTGAACAGCGTGTCCAGCGCGAATCGCCGCACCAGCACCAGCAGCCGTCCGTCGGGCAGCACCGCCGCGTCGCTCGGATCATAGCCGTCGGGCGGCACATAGGCGAAATGGATCGGCTGCGGATTGCCGATGGTGGGATCGCCGGGAAACAGCAAGATCTCGCGCTGATCGACCGAGCCGCCGCGCGGTCGCGCGGTCTCGCCGATCACCAGAAACCGACCGTCGGCGAGGCGCACCATCGATTCGGCGCCGCCATTTTGCGGCCAGCGCTTCATCGCTCGCGGATAGGCCTTGCCCTGCGTGACACGAAAATCGCGATCGAATCGGAAGATCGCGTTGTGCGATTCGAAGCCGACCCAGCATTCTCCGGTAACCGGATCGCGCGCGAGCGACTCCGAGTCGCGGTCGCCCTTGAAGGCGCTGGTGCCGGGGCCGCCGGGAAGGTCGGCGAATCGAATCTCAAACGGCCGCCAGTCCGCTCCCATGCGGAACCGGACCAGATTGCCGCGATCACTGAGCAGGGTGAACCGGTCGCCCACCACATTCAGTGCGGAATAGCCGGAGAAACCCAGGTCCGGGCTGCTGAGCCGCACCCCACCCAGATAGCGCAGGCGCCCGATTCGCTGCCGCGCCGGGTCGCCCGGCACCAGGGGCACGCGCGCCGCGTGCATCACCGGGTCGGCGCCCAGCGGCGTTCGCAATTCCTTGCCCGATGCAGTGAGGAACAGGATCGACAGCGCCAGCGGCGGATAAGCGAGGAAGCGGAGCCGGAAGCGCATCCGCCCCTCTTAGCGGCTGCCGCGCCGCCCGCCAGTGCTGCAGGTGCGAAGATGAACGGCGAATAACCAAGTCGTTCAGCGTTCGCTCAAGGGAACCGCTCTATCCAGAACGGGTTGTACGCGTACAGTTGCTCTCGCGTAGCGTATCGAGAGACGTTGGGGGTCGGCACCGCAAGGCGCCGGCCCCCTTGTTCGTTCAGTACATGTGCTGCCCGCCGTTGATCGACAGCGTTGATCCAGTGACGAAGCCGCCCTCCTCCGCGCAGAGGAAAGCCACCGCGCGCGCGATCTCGTGCGCCTGGCCCAGCCGACCGACCGGGATCTTGGCCACGATCTTCTCCAGCACGTCCGTCGGCACCGCCGCGACCATGTCGGTATCGATATAGCCCGGGGCGATGGCGTTGACGGTCACGCCGAATCGCGCACCTTCCTGCGCCAGCGCCTTGGTGAAGCCGTGGATGCCGGACTTGGCGGCGGCATAGTTGACCTGGCCGTACTGGCCCGCCTGGCCGTTGATCGAACCGATATTGACGATGCGGCCCCACTTGCGGGTGCGCATGCCCGGGAACACGGCGTGCGCCATGTTGAAGCAGCCGCCCAGATTGATGCGGATCACGTCTTCCCACATGTCGCGCGTCATCTTCAGGATGGTGCCGTCGCGGGTGATGCCGGCATTGTTGACGACGATGTCGACCGGGCCCAGCTCAGCCTCGACCTGTGCCACACCGGCGGCACAGGCGTCGAAATCGCCCACGTCCCACTTGTACGCCTTGATACCGGTGCGTTCGGTGAAGGCGGCGGCCTTCTCGTCATTACCGGCATAGTTGGCGGCGACGGTGATGCCGGCCTCCTTGAGCGCCAGGCTGATCGCCTCGCCAATACCGCGGGTGCCGCCGGTTACGACCGCTACACGTGCCATGTGCATTCCTCTCCAATCAAACCCAAGAATTGGCTAGGCGGGGTTCACCCAGCCGGCAAGTTCGCGCCCGATGATCTGTCGCAGCAACTCCATGCCCGTCGCGCTATCATTGAGACAAGGCAAATATGCGAAATCCGTGCCGCCGGATTCAAGGAAGGACTCGCGACCGCGGATCGCGAGTTCCTCCAGCGTTTCCAGGCAGTCCGCCGAGAAACCTGGCGCCACGATGGCGACGCGTCGAATACCCTTGGCGGGTAGCGCCTCCAGCGTCGTGTCGGTCGCGGGCTCCAGCCACTTGGCGCGGCCGAAGCGCGACTGGAAGGTGACGATCAGCTCGCGCCCCAATGCTTCGCCAAGCAGGCGCCCGGTCTTGCGGCAATGGCAGTGATAGGGATCGCCCAGCTCGAGCGTCCGCTGGGGCATGCCGTGGAAGCTGGCGATCACCGCGTCCGGCTCGAAGTCGAGCCCCGCCAGCCCTTCCTCGACGCTGGTCTTGAGCGCCGCGATATAGGCGGGGTCGTCATAATAGGGCGGCAGCGTGCGCAGCGCCGGCTGCCAGCGCATCGCCATCAGCGCGGCAAAGGCGACGTCGTTGACGGTCGCCGTCGTCGCCGCACAATATTGCGGGTAGAGTGGTGCGACCAGGACGCGCTCGCAACCCTGCGCCTTGAGCGCGGCAATCTGCTCGCCGACCGAAGGCTTGCCGTAGCGCATCGCGTGCAGCACCGTCACGCTCGCCCCGAACGCGCCGTCCAGCCCGCGCGCCTGCGCCTTGGTGATTGCGGCGAGCGGCGAGCCGTCCTCGCGCCACACTTGGGCATAGGCATGCGCCGATTTCTTCGGCCGCGTCCGCAGGATGATCCCGCGCAGGATCGGCTGCCAGAGCAAAGGCGGAATCTCGACCACCCGGCGATCCGAGAGGAACTCACCCAGATAGCGCTTCACCGCGCCGGGATCGGGCGCGTCGGGGGTGCCGAGATTGACCAGCAGCACGCCGATACGGGCGGGCGGGATCTTCGGATGGTCTGCGGGCAGGGTCATTCGGCGTCCGATAGCAGGGGCAGGCGACGGAATCGCGTGCCGGTGGCGGTTTGTAACGCGTTGGCGATGGCGGGTGCGGTCGGCGGCACGGCGAGCTCGCTCACCCCGCCCGGATCCGATCCGCTCGGCAGGATTTCCACCGTAATGTCGGGCGTGCTCGCCAACGTCGGCAGGTTGAGATCGGCGAGCGTCTGCACGTCGGCGATGTTCTCGCTGAACGTGGTCGACGCCCCCAGCGCGGCAGCCAGGCCGAACAACAGCCCGCCCTCGATCTGCTGGCGGACGAGATCGGGATTCACTACCCGCCCGCAATCGACCGCCGCGACCAGACGCTCGACGACGATCTCGCGCTGCGGCGTCAGATGCGCCTCGGCCATCACGGCGATGTAGGAGCCGCGAAAGGCGTGCGCCGCGATCCCCTGCCCGCTCCCCGGCTCGCCGCCCTGCCAGCCGCCGAGCTGCGCTGCGGTCTGCAGGCAGCGGGCGAGCCTCGGCTGGTTGCCGAGCATCGCCATGCGGAACGAGAGCGGATCGCGATTGGCGACATGCGCCAACTCGTCGACGAAGCTCTCGGCGAAGAAACAGGTGTAGCTATGCGCACCCGAGCGCCAATAGCCGGTCGGCACGCCGATCTCGGCCGGGTGGTGATCCACCGCGAGGTTGGGGATGGCATAGGCGGGCGCCGCGCCCTCCACGGCGGAGGGATCTTGCCTGCCGGGCAGCGCCAGCCCGGCTGCTGCGACCGTGTCGCCGGCAAGCAGCCGCGCGGCAAGCTCGCGGCCGGTGGTGGGCGCGGCGATCTTGGCCAGCCAGGCGGAGACGGTGCCGCCTTGTCCCAGCTTGGCGGTGAGCCGTGCCGCGGCGGCAGGGCGGAAGCGATCGCGCCGCAGATCCTCGTCGCGCGGCCAGGTGAGCTGCACCGGGCGCTGCACGGCGTGGGAAATCAGCGCCGCCTGCACTGCCGCATCGACCTCCAGTTTCTCGCCGAACGAGCCGCCGCCGAGCATCGCATGCACCGTCACCCGCGCCGGATCGACGCCGAGCGCCTTGGCCGCCGCCGCGCGCGCGAGGCCCGGCGCCTGGGTCGGCAGCCAGAGCGACAGCCGGCCATGCGCATAGTCCGCGGTGCAGGTCATCGGCTCCAGCGGCGCATGCGGGGCGAGGCCGACGCGATAGTCCGCGGTCACCACCTTGGCCCCACGGAACTCGGCGGCAAGATCCCCCTTCGCCTCGATGCGGGCACCCTCGCCTTCCAGCGCGGCATCCAGCGCCGCGTCGATGCTGTCGTCGTTGACCACCGCCGCGGGATTGCGGAAGCGCGGCCGCAGCGCCTGGAGCGCGCGCTCGGCCGCCCACCAGTTGCTCGCCACCGTCGCCACCCATTGCTTCGTCGTGACGATCGACAGCATGCCGCGCACCCGGTTCGCCGCCTCGCGGTCGACATGCACCAGTTCGGTCTCGCCCACCGGCCCCTGGCGGATCGCGGCAAATACCATGTTCGGCAGGCGCACATCGGCGGCGAAATTCGCGCTGCCGTCGAGCTTGGCCGGCGCATCGAGCCGCGGCAGCGGTTGGCCGAGCAGCCGCCCTGCCTCGCCGCCGCGCAAGGGAAGCTGCGCCGGCGCCTTTTCCTGCGCGGCCGCTTCGGCGAGGTCGCCGAAGCCGAGCCGCTGGTTGCCATGGATCACCGTGCTGCCGGCGGTGCCGCAAGACTGCCAGTCGACGCCCCAACTCCGCGCCGCCGCCTTGCACAGCAGCACCCGTGCCGCCGCACCCGCTTGGCGCAGATCCTCCTCGAAGGCGCGCACCGAGGTGGAGGCGGCGGTGAGCATCAGGTCCGCACGCGCGGCATGGCTGCGCTGCACCTTTTCGGGCAGGCCGCCCAGCGCGGCGGAGAACAGCGTCTGCGCCGCCAGCGGATTGGCATAAAGCGGGTTGAGCGGCGCGGGCTCGACACCGACCAGCTTCCAGTCCGCGCCCAGTTCATCGGCGAGGATCTGTGGAAGCGCGGTATAGACGCCCTGCCCCATCTCCGCCTGCGGCACCGCGACGCGCACCTGCCCGTCCTTGCCGATCTTGAGCCAGGCACCGAACAGGCTCTCGCCCGGCCCGGCGCTGAGGTTCGGCGCATAGCTGCGCGGCCACAGCCCCCAGGCGACCACCAGGCCCAGTCCCGCGCCGCCGCCGATCAACAGCCTGCGCCGATCGAGCCTGATGCGGGGTGGAGTATTGCCAGCCATGCCCCGGCTCTATCGCGCACCGAGGCCCCACGCCAGCATGGGCTTTCGATCAGCCTGATCGCTCCCCCTTGGGTTTGCGGCGTTTTGGCTCTATCGCGGGGCAAAGTCGCTTCTCACGCCGGGGATTATCGTGCTGCCCACTCTGCTTGCCGCTGCCGGCGGACATCTGCATTTCACCGATCTCCACCTCGATCCGGTGGCGATCAATCTGGGTTTCTTCCAGATCAAATGGTATTCGCTCGCGTATATCACCGGCATCCTGATCGGCTGGGTGTATCTGATGAAGCTGCTGGCCCAGCCCGGCGCGCCGATGGCCCGCCGCCATGCCGACGATCTGGTGTTCTACGCGACGCTCGGCATCATCCTCGGCGGCCGCATCGGCTATGTGCTGTTCTACGCGCCCGAGATGCTCCGTAACCCGCTGCAGATCCTGATGCTGTGGGAAGGCGGCATGAGCTTCCATGGCGGCGTGATCGGCACTTCGCTGGCGATTATCTGGCTGTCCTGGCAGAACAAGCTCAACTGGCTGCGCGTGCATGATTATGTGGTGTGCTGCGCACCCTTCGGGCTGTTCTTCGGCCGTCTCGCCAATTTCGTGAACGGCGAGCTGTGGGGGAAGCCCGGCGACGTACCCTGGGCGATCGTCTTTCGCGGTACCGTACCCGCCGGTATCCCCGAGCCGGCCCGCCACCCGAGCCAGCTCTACGAGGCGGGGCTGGAAGGCCTGCTGCTGTTCGCGGTGCTGTGGTTCTTCTTCTGGCGTACCGATGCGCGATACCAGCCGGGCAAGCTCGCCGGGATCTTCCTGCTCGGCTACGGCATGTGCCGCTTTTTCGTGGAGTTCTTCCGCGAGCCCGATCGCCAGCTGGTCTGGCTGGTCAACCTCACCGGCCTGCACATGGGCCAGTGGCTGTGCCTGCCGATGATCGCGGGCGGCCTGTACCTCATCGCCACCGCGCCGGGCCGCCGCAAGCGGATCGAGGCGATCACCGGGCCGAGCGTCGCCTGACCTGACCGCCATGACCAACCCGCTCGACGCCCCGCCCGAAGAACGCCGCGACAATGCCGCCGAGCCCGCCCTGCCCGAACGGCTGGCGCGGGCGATCACGCTCGCCGGGCCGATCCCGCTCTCGCAGTTCATGGAGGCTGCCAACGCGCATTATTACGCCACCCGCGATCCGCTGGGCGCGCGCGGCGACTTCACCACGGCGCCCGAAATCAGCCAGATGTTCGGCGAGCTGATCGGGCTGTGGCTGGCCGATTTGTGGGACCGCGCCGGCCGGCCGGACGCGGCCCGCTATGTCGAGTTCGGCCCAGGCCGCGGCACGCTGGCGAGCGATGCGCTGCGCGCGATGGGCAAGGCCGGGTTCACGCCGCCGGTGGACTTCCTGGAGACAAGCCCGGTACTGCGCGCCGCGCAGAAGGAACGCGTGCCGCACGCCGAATGGCATCTCGACCTGGTCGGGCTGCCCGAGGACGCGCCGCTGCTGGTCGTCGCCAACGAATTCTTCGACGCGCTGCCGATCCGCCAGCTGGTCCATACCGCGCAGGGCTGGCGCGAGCGCCTGGTCGCGTGCCAGGATACGCTGTTCCTGCCGGTCACCGGCGATCGCGGCTTCGACCCGGTAATCCCGCAAGCGCTTCGCGACGCCGCCCCAGGCGCGATCCTCGAGACATCGCCCGCCAGCGTGTCACTGCTCCGCGCGCTGGCGCAGCGGCTGCTGGCCCAGGGCGGCGCCGCGCTGATCATCGACTATGGCTATGAGGGGCCCGCGATCGGCGACACGCTGCAGGCAGTGCGCGGCCATGCCTTCGCCAATCCGTTCGACGCGCCCGGCGAGGCGGACCTGACCGCGCATGTCGATTTCGGCACGCTCAAGGAGGCCGCCGAGGCCGAAGGGCTGACCGTCCATGGGCCGGTGACGCAGGGCGATTTCCTCAAGGCACTCGGCATCGACGAGCGCGCCCGCGCGCTTGCCCGCACCGCACCGGAGCGCGGCGACACCATCGCCGCCGATCGCAACCGGCTGGTCGCCGACGACCAGATGGGCTCGCTGTTCAAGGTGATCGCGCTCACCGCACCGGGCTGGCCGGTGCCGGCGGGGTTCGCATGAGCTTTCGCGACGCCACCCCCGCCGATGCCGCCGCGATCGACGCGCTGTTCCGGACCAGCTTCCAGGCGACCTTCGGCCATCTCTATGCCGACGAGGATCTCGCCAGCTTCCTCGCCAAGTTCACCGTCGAGGGCTGGGCGGCGGAACTGGCCGATCCCGCCTTCGCATTTCGGGTGATCGAGGATGCGGAGGGCATCGCGGGCTATTGCAAGCTGGGGCCGATCAGCCTGCCCGCCGAACCGCAGGGCCCCGCGCTGGAACTCCGCCAGCTCTATCTGCTCGATCGCGCCAAGGGCAGCGGCGCGGCGCAGGCGCTGATGGACTGGGCGCTCGCCACCGCCCGCGCGCGGGGTGCGTCCGAGCTCTGGCTTTCCGTCTATATCGACAACCACCGCGCCAAGCGCTTCTACCAGCGCTACGGCTTCGAGGATCGCGGACCCTATGCCTTCCTGGTGGGCAACCATGCCGATGAGGATCGGCTGATGCGGCTGGCACTGTGAGCGACGTCGAAGTCACCCGCGCCCGCGCGCTGGACGGCGTGCCGCACGGTTTTCTCGGCCGCATCGGCGGCGTCTCGACCGGCATGGTGGCGGGGCTCAACGTCGGCACCGGCTCGCACGACGGTCCGGCGGCGATCGCTGAGAATCGCGGCCGCGCGGTCAAGGCGGTGTTGCCCGGCGCGAAGCTGGTCACCGTCTATCAGGTTCATTCGGCCGATGCGGTGACGGTACTTGCGCCCTTCGACGAGGCGCTGCGCCCCAAGGCCGACGCGCTGATCACCAATCAGCCGGGGCTGGTGCTCGGCATCCTCACCGCCGACTGCGCGCCGGTGCTGTTCGCTGATGGCGAGGCCAGCGTGGTCGCGGCCGCGCATGCCGGGTGGAAGGGCGCGATCGGCGGCATCACCGATTCGACGATCGCCGCGATGGAAGCGCTCGGCGCCCGCCGCGAGCGGATCGCCGCCGCAGTCGGCCCGTGCATCGCCCGGGCCAGCTATGAGGTCGATGCCGGCTTCTTCCAGCGCTTTTGCGAGCAGGACCCGGCCAACGAACGCTTCTTCGCCGACGGCCGCCCCGAGCATTTCCAGTTCGATCTGGAAGCCTATGTCGTACACCGGCTGGCACTGGCCGGCCTGCGGACGATCGAGGCGCTGGGCCTCGATACCTATGCGAACGAGGCCCGCTTCTTCAGCTTCCGCCGCGCCACGCATCGCGGCGAGCCCGATTACGGCCGGCAGGTCAGCCTGATCGGGCTGGCGGCGTAGACGCGGCGCTCAGGCCGCGTCTTCCACCCGTACTTCGGGGGGATGCAGCCGCAGGCGGTTCACCTTGCGCTCGTCGGCGTCGATCACTTCGAGCTTCCAGCCGCTCTCATGCTCCAGGCACTCGCCTACCGCCGGCACGTGCCCGGCGAGCACGAAGGCGAGGCCGCCGATCGTGTCGACATCCTCCTCCACCTCGGCCAGCCGCGGATCGACCGTCTCGGCGACGTCCTCCAGCTCGGCGCGGGCGTCGGCTTCCCAGCCGCCGCCGTCGATCGGCACGATCAGCGCGGCAGGCGCCTCGTCATGCTCGTCCTCGATCTCGCCGACGATTTCCTCGATCAGGTCCTCGATCGTGATCAGCCCCTCGGTACCCGAATATTCGTCGAGCACCACGGCGAGGTGGGTGCGCTTCACCCGCATCTGCGCGAGCAGATCGAGCGCGCCCATCGATTGCGGCACATAGAGCGGCTGGCGGATCAGCCCCGCGATGCTCGGCGGATGCGCCTCGCCCTTGGCGAGGATCTCGAACACGTCCTTGATGTGGACCATGCCGATGATCGTATCGAGCTCCTCGCGATAGACCGGCAGGCGGCTGTGGCCTGCCTCGGCGAAGAGCTGGACGAGGTCGGCGAAGCTGGTCTGCTCCTCGACCGCGATGATGTCGGCGCGGGGCACGCCCACGTCGCCGGCATCGCGCTCGCCGAAATGCAGCAGGTTCTTGAGCATCTGACGCTCGATCGGGGCGAGGTCGCCCGCGGGCGGCGTGCTGCCGTCGCTCTCATGCTCGTCAATGGCTTCTTCAAGCCGCTCGCGCAGCGTCTCTTCCTGTTCCTCGCCGAACAGGAGTGCGCGCAAACTGCGCCAGATGCCGCCATTTTCGTGTCGGTGTTCGGGCGAGCCGGTACTAGGGCCCTCGTTCATGTTGGTGTTCAATCCTCGCGTACGGGATAGGGATCGTGCAGGTTCAGGGCCGCCATGGCGGCCTGTTCCATCGCCTCCATGGCTTCCGCCTCGCCATCCTCGATATGATCATAGCCTAGCAGATGCAGCATGCCATGGACAATCAGATGCGTGGCATGATCGTCCACGGCAATGCCACGCTCCTCGGCTTCCACCGAACAGACGCCGTGCGCAAGCACGATATCGCCCAGCAATACTTCGCCATCATCGCTGTTCTGGGTTACGGCATCGAGCAGATCGGGCTGGATCATCGGGAAGGACAGCACGTTGGTCGGCTTGTCCTTGTGCCGATACTGGCGGTTCAGCGTATGGACTTCGTCGTCGCTGGTGAAGCGCACCGCGACTTCCACCGAGATCGGCCAGCCCTGCCATTCGGCATAGGGCGTCTGCGCGATCGCCGCCTCGGCGGCGCGCAGGGCGAGCGCGTCCCAATCGCCTTCCGGCCAGGGCGATTCGAGGAGGGCGGCAACGTCAAGCATCAGGCGAGGTCCGTCTTGGAGAAATCGTCGCCCTTGCAGAGCAGACGCGCATCCTGCGATTTGGCGCAGGCATAGGCGAAGCAATCGCCCATGTTGAGTCCGGCGGGGTGACGCCCCTTGCCGAACTGCTGATAGGCATCGAGCGCCAGGTCCAGCTCACGCGCGCCGATCGGCACCAGCGTCAGCCCGAGCTGATCGGCGTAAAGTGCCGCTTCCTGGCGTGCCGCATTGATATCCATTTCGCGCGAACGCGAGAGCGCGGCGACGGTTTCCCAGGCCGCCATCGCCGACCAGATCGCCGGCGCGCCCTCGACCGCCTCGACCACCAGCCGATCGCGCTCGGGTTCCTCGGCGATGATCGCGACCATCGCCGATGCATCGACAAACAGCGTCAAGCCTCGCCCCACAGCTCGTCGAAAAACGCCTTGTCGGCGGGCAGCCCGGTCGGCGGCGGGAGCGGGTGGGCGCGGCGATGCGCGTCGAGCTTGCGCAGCACGTCCTGCGCGCGGCCCTTGGCCTCGAGCTCCGCCTTGCGCCGCAACAGGCTGTCGCGCACCGCCTCGGTCTTGGTGGTGCCGAGCGCGACCGCGACCTCGGCGGCGAGCGCCGCGGTGTCCGGGTCCTTGATGTAGAGCGATGCCACGCCGCGTCTCCGATAGGGATATCCCGAATGTAGGACGGGATATCCTCGCCTTCAACCTTCCCCCTCATAGGCCGCGACGATGCGGCCGACGATCGGATGGCGCACCACGTCGCCCACGCCGAAGCGCACCATCGAGATGCCTTCCACGCCCTCCAGCCGGTTGACCGCGTCGTTGAGGCCGGAGGCGCTCGGCCCGCCGGGCAAGTCGGTCTGGTTGGGGTCGCCGCAGATCACCATCCGGCTGTTCTGGCCGAAGCGGGTGAGGAACATCTTCATCTGCATCGGCGTGGTGTTCTGCGCCTCGTCAAGGATGACGAACGCGTCCGCAAGCGTCCGGCCGCGCATGAACGCGATCGGCGCGATCTCGATCTCGCCCGAAGCGATGCGCCGCTCCACCTGCTCGGCCGGCAGGCAGTCGTACAGCGCGTCGTAGATCGGGCGGAGATAGGGGTCGACCTTCTCCTTCATGTCGCCCGGCAGGAAGCCCAGCCGCTCGCCCGCTTCCACCGCGGGCCGCGACAGGATCAGCCGCTGGACGCTGCCGGTGATCAGCTGCGCAACGGCCTGCGCCACCGCCAGATAGGTCTTGCCGGTACCCGCCGGCCCGAGCGCGAATATCAGGTCGTTCGAGGCGAGCTCGCGCATGTAATGCGTCTGCGTCACCGAGCGCGGCACGATCGTCTTCTTGCGCGTGCGGATCATAATCGAGGGCTTGGGTCCGCCATTCGTCGGCTCGGCGCGGACGATGCCGGTGAACATCGGTTCGCTTGACATGGCAATCACCGCGTCGATCAGCCCGCCATCGACTTCCTCGCCGCGGATCACCCGGCTGTGCAGTTCCTGGAGCACCTCGCGGGCATGCGCCACGGCCTCGGTGCCGCCTTCGATCACGACCCGCTGGCCGCGCGCGTGGATGTACACGCCCAGCCGCTCCTCGAGCATCAGCAGGTTGGAATCGAACTCTCCGAAGAGCTGCGGCAGGAGCTGGGGCTTGTCGAAGGTCACCTCTACCCGGGAACGGTCGCCGGACTGGGCGGGGACAGGCTTGCGGCTCATGCGGTCCTTTCGGTGTTGGCGCGGGGCGCGGGGATCACGCGGCCCCGGAGGGGCAAACCTTGGCATCGTGCGGAGGTTCCTTGGCGCATGTCGATGAACAAGATGGCAGACGCGGGCGCGGCTGCACAGGGGGCGTGTGCGTTGCCAGTGCAATGCCGCGCGCATGTGACGCGGTTGCGACACCCTGCCGCGTCGCCCCCGGGCGCCTCCCCTGCCCCGCGCGTGCCGAAACGGGAACGACAGCAACCAGCCTTGGGTTGGAAATGCACGACGCCGTCGCTATCTGCACGGCCACGCATCAGTAACAACCAAGGTCTTCCATGAAGTATCTGCTTCGGGGCGCGTTCGCATGTGCGCTCCTGCTGTACGCCGGCTCGTCGCTCGCATAGCTTTCGCACGAAACGCTCAAAGTGGGACAGCGCTGAGACGCACACCCACACCGGTGAGACGCATTCCCCCAACGCTGCCGTCGAGCGCAATGCCCGCAGCTTGTACAAGCGTCCCCACGTCTAGTTGCAAAGGAAAAGAAGATGAAGTTCGCTGTAGCGGCGTTCGCTGCCGCCATGCTCGCCATGACCGGCGCCGCCCGGGCTGCGCCGATCCTCGACACGGGCGCAGGCAACCCCACCACCGCCAGCGCGATGGATGTCTCCGGCTCGCGCAGCCTCGCCGGCTATTTCGAGCTCCTGAACGACGTGACCGTGGACGGCATCTATGGCTGGATCGGCGGTGACGAAGGCGCGCGCCTCACCGCCAGCATCTACAGCGAAATCGATTTCGTGCCCGCCAAGCAGCTCTTCTCCACGACCTTCGTCAACCGGGGCCTGGTCGACTGGCAGGGTGCCGATTCGCTCAAGTGGAACCTGAAGGCGGGATCCTACTGGGTCGTCTTCTCGGCCGCCGACGAACATCGCACCAGCTATATGCCGGGCGGCGTGTCCAACCCGCTGGTCGCCTACCTCCATGGCAGCGAGGGTGACTGGCGCCGCCTGCGCGAGCAGAATCTCGGTATCCGCCTGACCGGCGCCACCGGTGGTGCGGTGCCGGAGCCGGCAAGCTGGGCCATGCTGATCGGCGGCTTCGGCATCGCAGGCGGCGCAATCCGCACCCGCCGCAAGCGTCGCGCGGCACTGGCCTGAAAATCCGCCTGGGCCGGGGCGACGATGTCGTGTCCGGCCTCGGCTGCAGGTTCATCAGCAGGTTGAGCGACCCCTACCAGGTCCAGCGCCCCGGCTGCGCGTTCGGGGCATCGCGCAGGAAGCGCCCCTTGGCGAGCAGTACCGCATCGGCCTCCAGCCGCACCGCCTTGCTCAGCCGGTAGCCCACCCGCCCATGGACGAACCAGGCGCGCACCGGCTGGCGCCCCGCCGCCGCCACCAGGCTCACCGATTGCGACCCGGTCTGGCCGATCGCTTCGACTTCATAGTCGAGCCTGGCCGGCAGCGGATCGCGCGCGAAGCGGATGGCGGCGGTATCGAGCGAGCGATCGCGCGTCGGACGGCCAGGGGTGTCGTGCTCGCCGAGATGGAGGTAGCGCGTCTCGACAAGCGCAGGGCCGATCGTCCGCGCGCAACTGATCAGCCCGCCCCACAGCACCAGCGCCGCGCCTTCTCGATCGATCGCCGACGCGTTCGACAGCAGCGAGTCGAGGTTGCGCAGGAAGCGGCCAGCCCGCAGCCGAAGCTTCGATCCGGGCCCTAGAGCGTTTTCACCATGGGTGAAGACGCTCTAGATGTTTGTTTGCCGCATTTTCCGAGTCGTTGACCGTACACGGTCAACTTGAAAATGCTCTAGCGCCGCGCCGAGGTCGAGCTGCACATAGGCCTGCACCGGCTCCAGCGCGTTGACCTCGCCCGTCGTCACCGGCGAGCCGCGGTTGCCGGTATGGGCACGGCTGTCCCTCCCAAAGCGCGCCGACGACGCTCACCGGCCGCTTGGCGGCGGAGCGCTTCGATGCGCGCGGCGCGCCTCCAGTCACGCGGAAACTGGCGCCAGTTCCCGACCGGCGAGCGAATTGGGCCCGGCGCTGACCAACTCCACCTCGATCAGGTCCCCGATCCTGGCGGACGTCTCCAGATGGACCGACTGCAGCCAGGGCGACTTGCCGATCATCTGCCCGGGGCGGCGCCCCACCCGCTCGATCAGCACCGCGCAGCGCTTGCCCACGCTGGCCTCGTTGAACGCCTGCGAATGGCGGCCGAGCGCCGCCTGGAGCCGCTGGAGCCGCTCGTCGGCCACCGCTTCGGGCAGATACTGGTCGACCAGGTCGGCCGCCGGGGTGCCCGGGCGCGGCGAGTATTTGAAGCTGAAGCACTGCGCATAGCGCACCGCGTCGACCAGCTGCAGCGTCTCTTCGAACTCGGCCTCGGTCTCGCCGGGGAAGGCGACGATGAAGTCGCCCGACAGCGCGATGTCCGGCCGCGCGGCACGGACGCGCTCGATGATGCGCAGGTAGGAATCGCGCGTGTGGCTGCGGCTCATCGCCTTGAGGATGCGGTCGCTGCCCGCCTGCACCGGCAGGTGCAGGAACGGCATCAGCTTGGCCACATGGGCGTGCGCCTCGATCAGCCCCTCGGCCATGTCGTTGGGATGGCTGGTGGTGTAGCGGATCCGCGCCAGCCCCTCGATCCGGTCGAGTGCCACGATCAGGTCGTGCAGCCCGCGACCGTCGTCGTCCCCCCAGGCGTTGACGTTCTGGCCGAGCAGCGTGATCTCGCGCGCGCCGGCATCGACCAGCGCCTTGGCCTCGTCGACGATCGCCGCATAGGGCCGGCTGACTTCGGCGCCGCGGGTATAGGGCACCACGCAATAAGTGCAGAACTTGTCGCAGCCTTCCTGCACGGTGAGGAACGCGCTCGCCCCCACCTTGCGACGCGCGGGCAGCTTGCCGAACTTGCTGGCGATCGGCATGTCGGTGTCGAGGCCGAGCTGGCCCTTGGCGGCCTTGTCCACCAGCTCCGGCAGATTGTGATAGGCCTGGGGACCTACCACCACGTCCACCTTCGCGCGGCGGGCGATCTCCTCGCCCTCGGCCTGGGCGACGCAGCCGGCCACCGCGATCATCGGCTTGCCCGCCTCGCGCAGCTTCAAGCGGCCGATCTCCGAATAGACCTTCTCGGTCGCCTTCTCGCGGATATGGCAGGTGTTGAGGACGACGAGATCGGCCTGGTCCGCCTCGGCGGCGACAAGGCCCTGGGCGGCCATCAGCTCGCCCATGCGCTCGCCGTCATAGACGTTCATCTGGCAGCCGTACGACTTGACGTGATAGGTCTTGGGGGTGGTCATGATCGGCGCGCCTATACGCGGAAATGACGGCAGAAAACAGGCCTTGCGCTTGTTTGCGAAGGGCACCCGCACCCCACCCGTCATCCCGGCTTGCGCCGGTATGACGGTTTATACGGAAGGTTCGGATGCACCCTGCGCCAGCGTCTTGTACCCGATCGGGTCCTCGGCAAAGCGGAACGGTCGCAGCGGATGGCCCAGCGTGCGCACCATCGCCGCCTCGATCCGCCGCCGGCTCTCCGCCGCGATCGCCTTGCGGCCGGGGAAGTCGCGCGGGTCGAAGGGTTCGAGGAAATGCACGCGCAGCCGGAAGCGCCGCTTGCGCGCCAGCACGCGCTTGGCGTTGTTGAGGCCCCGCTCCTGGCCGATCCAGGCAATGTCCTCGCCCGCCGTGCCGTAATCGAGCATCACCGGCTGCACCATCACCCCCGGCGGCGGCGGCTCGAGCACGCGCAGCATCGGCGTCTTGAACGGCAGCAGCGACTTGCCGTCGGTCGTCGTGCCCTCGGGGAAGATGGTGACCGCCCAGGTCTCCGCCAGCGCCTCGCGCAGCTGGTTGATCTGCTCGGCCACACCCATCCGGTTCTCGCGCTTCACATATACCGTGCGATTGAGGCTCGCGAGCCAGCCGACCAGCGGCGAGGCGCCGATCTCCGCCTTGGCGACGAACGCGGTGCCGCTCGCCCCGCCGAGCGCCAGAATGTCGATCCAGCTGAGATGGTTGGAAACGTAGAACACGTCGCGCTTGAGCGGCGTGCCGACGCGCTTCACCTTGGCGCCGGCGATCCGGGCCGCGCTGCCCAGGAACAGCCGCGGCCAGGGCGAGGGCAGCCGCACCAGCCGGAAGAGATAGTGGAGCGGCACATGCACCAGCAGCGCCAGCACCAGCCGCGCGATGCGGAACCACAGGCGCACCTGCTCCGCCCCGGTCAGCCGGGTCGGCAGTCCCTGGGTCGCTTCCTCGCGGCGGCGCCGGGCGCGCTCAGTTCTTGCGCTCGAGTGCAACCCCGTAGAGTTCCATGCGGTGGTCGACGAGGCGGAAACCGAGCCGCTCGGCGATCTGCTTCTGCAGCAGCTCGAGCTCGGGATCGACGAACTCGATCACCTTGCCGCTCTCGACGTCGATCAGGTGATCGTGATGCGCCTCGGGCGCCGGCTCGTAGCGCGCGCGACCATCGCCGAAATCATGGCGGTCGAGAATGCCCGCCTCCTCGAATAGCCGCACCGTGCGATAGACGGTGGCGATCGAGATGCCGGGATCGATCGCGGCAGCGCGCTCATAGACCTTTTCCACATCGGGATGGTCATCGGCGTCGGAAAGCACGCGCGCGATCACCTTGCGCTGTTCGGTGATGCGCAGCCCCTTTTCGTGGCAGAGCGCTTCGAGATCAATCTTGCGAACCATGACACCGCTGTAGCGCCATTGACGTCATCGGAAAAGGGCAAGCGGCTCGCTCATCCTAATCGAGCGAATGCGAAAACGCCGGCCGCGGACGGGGGCCCGGGCCGGCGCTTCGAAGTCCATCCTGGGAATGGCGATCAGCGGGTCTTGCGACGCTTGGTGCCGAGGCCGATCTTCTTCGCCAGGCTGCGGCGCTGCTCGGCATAGTTCGGAGCGACCATCGGATAGTCGGCCGGCAGGTTCCACTTGGCGCGATACTGTTCCGGGGTCATCTGATAATGGGTCATCAGGTGACGCTTGAGCATCTTCAGCTTCTTACCGTCCTCGAGGCAGACGATGTAGTCGGGCTTCACCGAAGCGCGCACCGAAACCGCCGGCTCCTGCTTCACTTCCGGCTCCGGCTGCACGGTGCCGAGACCGGTGAGCGCGCCATGCACGTTCTGGATCAGCTGCGGCAGGTCCGACACGGCGACGCTGTTGTTGCTGACATGCGCAGCGACAATATCGGCGGTCAGCGCGATCAGGGTTTCCTGAATTTCAGATGAAGCTTCCATGATATTCCTTTCGACCCGTTCATGGCGACTATTCTGGATGTCGCCTGCAGCGTCCTATCGTGCGAAGCTTGGTGATTGGCAAGAGATCAACGTCGCAATGGTTGTAATTTTTATGCAAGCGGACGTGCCAAAGTGAGAGCATCGAGCGCCAGCCCGCTAGTACCGCGATAATAGCCACGACGTTCGCCGATCTTCTCGAAACCCTCGCGGTGATAGAGGCGGATCGCTTCATTGCCTGCGCGGACTTCGAGATGGAGCTTGGTCGCCCCACGATTGCGCGACTCCGCGATCACCGCGCGCAACAACGCTCCGCCCACGCCAAGTCCCCGCGCACCGGGACTGGTCGCCAGCAACAACAGCTCGGCCTCGTCGAGCATCGCCCGCGCCATCGCGAAGCCGACGTCGCGCCCGCCGATGCTCGCGACGACGAGCCACACGCCCGAAAGCGCCATCATCCCCACGCATTGCGACTGGGTCCAGGCTTCGCCGAATTCGGGATCGAAGGCCGACTGCATGATCCGGTTAACCGGGATCAGGTCGTGCACCCCGCCCTCGCGCAGCTCGATCGGCTGGGGCGCGGCGCTCATGCGAGCCCCCGCTCGGCGAGCGTCTTGGCGTCGGGACCGCGGCCATAGAGCGGGCGCGGCGGCAGCAAGGCGAAATCGGGCGGGAGCAGCACCGCGTCGGCGGCGCGGGGCAGCGCCTCGCGCAGGTCCAGCCCCTCGGCCAGTGCTGCGAGGCGCCGGACGCCGCTGCCGAATGCGGCGCGGCCGTCGAGCGCGGCAAGCGCAGCTTCGGGCGGCAGCGAGGCAAGCGGCGCGGTGTCGACCAGCGGCGTCGCGAAATGCTGGACGAAGACTTCGCCGTGGCCGCCTTCGAGCACCACCGACAGCCGGGCGAGCGCGGGGTCGCCGGCGAACCCGGCGGCGGCGATCAGGGCGAGCGAGGAATAGCCGTGTACCGGCACCCCCCAGCCGATCGCCAGGCCTCGCGCGGCGGCGAGGCCCACGCGCACCCCGGTAAAGCTCCCGGGGCCGACATCGACCAGAATCGCATCGGCGCGGCCGCCGCCGGGCAGCTCGCCGATCATCGGGATCAGCCGCTCGGCATGGCCGCGGCCGACCAGTTCGTGCCGTTCGGCAAGAACGGCACCATCCGCCAGCAAGGCCACCGAACAGGCGGCAGTGGCGGTTTCGATCACGAGCAGTCGCGGGGCTTCAGCCATCGCCCCGCGCTAGCCATAGAACTGGGTACAGGTCAAATCACCCGGTTGAACTGATCGAATGCCGGACGCGGCGACCGCGCATGAAGGCTCGAAGGATCACCGACGCCGAGCGTGGAAATGAAATTCGATTTCACGCCCGGCTGATCGGCGAAAAACGCCTCGTCAACCTTGGCATTGTCGAACCCCGACATCGGGCCGGTATCGAAGCCCAGCGCGCGCGCGGCAATGATGAAATAGGCACCCTGCAGCGAGGAGTTGCGGAACGCCTGTTCGCGGCGACCTTCCTCGGTCGGGAACCAGTTCTTCGCCTCGGGCGCGTGCGGGAAGAATGCCGGCAGATGCTCGTGGAAGTTGATGTCGTAGCCGATGATGACGCTGGCGGGCGCCTTGCGGATCTTCTCGGCATTGCTGCCGCTCGACAGGCTAGCGAGCTTGTCCTTGGCTTCCTGACTCAGCACCCAGACGAACCGCGCCGACTGCTGGTTGACCGACGTCGGCCCCATCTTCAGCAGGTCGTACATCGCCTCGATATCGGCCTGGGTCACCGGAGCGTCGGTATAGCCGTTGAAGGTCCGCGCGGTGCGGAAGATCGTGTCGAGGGCGACGTCGTTCAGCGGCTGGCCCATGGCCTGCGATCCTTTCATGCTTGGGGGGGCGGGAAGCGGGTGCGCGATCAGATCGCGCGCACCTCGGTGACTTCGGGAACGTAATATTTGAGCAGCTGCTCGATCCCGTTCTTCAGCGTCGCGGTGGACGAAGGGCAGCCCGAGCAGGCGCCCTGCATCTGGAGGAACACCTTGCCCTCGTTGAACCCGCGATAGACGATGTCGCCGCCGTCATTGGCGACCGCAGGGCGGATGCGGGTGTCGATCAGCTCGCGAATCTGCGCGACGATGTCGGCATCCTCGGGATTGTCGCCGAAATCGGCGCTCTCGGGCGGCACGCTGAAGCCGGCGGCCGAGCCTGCCATGAACAGCGGCATGTTGGCCGAGAAATGGTCGAGCAGGATGCCGAGCACGTCGGGCTTGAGGCTCAGCCACTCGACGCCCGGCGCGGCGGTCACCGAGATGAAGTCGCGGCCGAAGAACACCCCGGTCACGTCGCCCAGTGCGAACAGCGCGGTGGCAAGCGGCGAGGCTTCCGCCTCCTCGGGGCTGGCGAAGTCGCGGGTGCCCGCCTCCATCACGATCCTGCCGGGCAGGAACTTGAGCGTGGCGGGGTTGGGGGTGGCTTCGGTCTCGATCAGCATGCCGCCCACATGGGCGCGTCCTTGCGCAGGATCAAGCCGCGCGCGGGAAACCCTGTGTTGCCGGCGCTGAAGTTCCGCTCATGCGTCGGGGTCGGCGGGATAGACCTTGCCGACATGCGGCTCGCCGCGGATGGCCGCCAGGCGCTCCTGGCGGTGACGTTCGCGGTAGCGTTCGCGGTCTTCGTTGCTGCGCTCGTCATAGCACGCGGCGCAGCTCACCCCCGCCTCATAGCGCGGCGAACGGCGATCCTGGGCGCTGACCGGGCGGCGGCAGGCGTGGCAGAGTTCGTAGCTGCCGGGCGCGAGGCCATGGCCGACGGTCACCCGCTGGTCGAACACGAAGCATTCGCCGTCCCACAGGCTCTGCGCTTCGGGCACCTTTTCCAGATAGTTGAGGATGCCGCCCTTGAGGTGGAACACCTCCTGAATGCCCTCGGACTTGAGGAACGCCGTCGACTTCTCGCAGCGGATGCCGCCGGTGCAGAACATCGCGACCTTGGGCGGCATCTCGCTCTTGCCGAGCAGTTCCTCGCGGTGCGCGCGGAACCAGTCGGGGAAGTCGCGGAAGCTCCTGGTGTGCGGGTCGATCGCGCCGCGGAAGGTGCCCGCCGCGACCTCATAGTCGTTGCGCGTATCGATCAGAATCGTGTTCGGATCGGCGATCAGCGCGTTCCAGTCCTCGGGCGCGACATAGGTGCCGACGCTCGCCAGCGGATCGATGTCCGGCTGGCCCATCGTCACGATCTCGCGCTTCAGGCGCACCTTCATCCGGTAGAAGGGCTGCTCGGCAGCGCGGGCGTATTTCACGTCGAGCCCGGCGCAGCCCGGCAGCGCGCGGATATGGTCGACCACCGCCGCGATCGCATCGTCGCTGCCCGCGATCGTGCCGTTCACGCCCTCGCGCGCGAGCAGCAGCGTGCCTTTCGCGCCCTGCGAACAGCAGAGCTTGGCCAGCGGGCCCTGCAGCGCCGCCGGATCGTCGAACCGGGTAAATTGGTAGAGCGCCGCCACGCGGATCGGCAGCGCGGCATCGTCCGAAGCTTTCGTCATTTCGGCGGATCTACTCCAGCCAACGCGATTTTACCAAGGGCGGTGACGGCAGTTCCCTCAGCTTCAGCCGTCATCCCGGCGGAAGCCGGGATCCATTCGCCACTCGGCCGGCGAAAGAGCCGGGACGGAGACCCCAATGGACCCCGGCTTTCGCCGAGGTGACGCGGAGGGTTGAAAGTACAGCCCTCTCCTCCGTCTGAGCCCGGTATCAGACCATGAAGCTTTCGCCGCAGCCGCAGGTGCCCTTGGCATTGGGGTTGGTGAACACGAAGCCGGCGGTGAAATCATCCTCCACCCAATCCATCGTAGAGCCGATCAGGTAGAGCACCGAGGCACCGTCGACGAAGAAGGTGCCGCCGGGAGTCTCGATCTTCTCGTCCAGCGGCTTGGCCTCGGCGACATAGTCGACCGAATAGGCGAGCCCAGAGCAGCCCCGGCGCGGGGTGGAGAGCTTGACGCCGACCGTGCCTTCCGGCGCCTTCGCCATCAGCGCGGCGATGCGCGCCTCGGCGGCGGGGGTGAGGTGCAGCGCGGCGGGGCGCTGGCGGGGGGTGGTCACGGTGGTCATGGTCTGTCTTCTAACCTTCTTCCCCTCCCGCGTGCGGGAGGGGACCGAGGGGTGGGCGCCCGCTCTCCGCGAGCGCTCCGGATATTGGGTGCCGGGGGCCACCCCCAACCCCCTCCCGCACGCGGGAGGGGGCTAGAAATTACAACATCCCCAGTTCCAGCTTCGCCTCGTCGCTCATCTTCTGCGGGTCCCAGGGCGGATCCCAGACGAGGTTGACGTCGGCCGTGGCGATGCCCGGCACCGCGCTCACCCGCAGCTCGACCTCGCCCGGCATCGACTCCGCTACCGGACAATGCGGCGTGGTCAACGTCATGGTGATCGCGGCATGGCCGTTCGCGGTGATGTCGACGCCGTAGATCAGCCCGAGGTCATAGAGATTGACCGGGATTTCCGGGTCGTAGATCTCCTTGAGCGCGTCGATCACCGCCTCGTACAGCGGTCCGCCCGGCTCGCCGGCGCCGGGCTCGGCGGGCTTCTGCGAAAGGAAACCGGAGAGATAGTCGCGCTTGCGCTCGGCGGCGGGCTCGACCGCATCGTCGACGCGTGCCTTGGGCGGCGCCTCGACGGCCTCGACCTCTTCCACCACGATCCTGCGTTCTTCGTTCATCCGAAGATCCTCGTCACTCGTTCGATTCCACGGACGAGCGCGGCGACGTCCGCCGGCCCGTTATACACGCCGAAGCTCGCCCGCGCGGTGGCGGGAACCTCCAGCAGCTCCATCAACGGCTGCGCGCAGTGATGCCCGGCGCGGATCGCGACAGCACCCTCGTCGAGGATCGTCGCGACGTCGTGCGGGTGCACGCCCTCCACCGCGAAGCTGACGATGCCCGCGCTGTCCGCGGGACCGAACAGCCGCACGCTGTTGATGCCGGACAGCGCGGCGCGCGTCTCGGTCACCAGCGCGGTTTCGTGCGCATGGATGCGGTCGAGCCCGATGCCGTCGACATAATCGATCGCCGCATGCAACCCGACCACGCCGACGATGTGCGGCGTGCCCGCCTCGAAGCGGCCCGGCGGCGGTGCGTAGGTGGTCTTGGCGAAGGTCACCCGGTCGATCATCGATCCACCGCCCTGATAGGGGGGCATCGCGTCGAGCAGCTCGTACCGACCCCACAGCACGCCGATGCCGGTCGGGCCGTAGAGCTTGTGGCCGGAGAAGACGTAGAAGTCGCAGCCGAGCTCGGCGACGTTCACGGGCAGCCGGGCGACCGCCTGGCAGCCGTCGATCAGGATCTTGGCGCCGACGCCGTGCGCCAGCTCAGTCGCGCGCTTCACGTCGAGCACCGAGCCGAGCACGTTCGACACATGGGCGAGCGCGACCAGCTTGTGCCGGTCGGTCAGCATCGCGGCCATCGCGTCGAGATCGATGCGGTGATCGTCGGTGAGCGGCACCACATCGATCTGCGCCCCGATCTTCTCGGCGGCTATCTGCCAGGGCACGATGTTCGAGTGATGCTCGAGCGCGGAGAGCAGGATGCGGTCGCCGGCCTCGAGCTGGGTGGCGGCGTAGCACTCAGCGACAAGGTTGATCCCCTCGGTCGCGCCGCGGACGAACACCACTTCCTCCGGCTTGCCGTCGATGAACTTCGCCACCCGCGCCCGCGCCGCCTCGAAGGCGAGCGTCATGTCGGCCGAGCGCTGGTACACGCCGCGATGGACCGTGGCATAGGTCTCGCCATAGCCGCGCGCGATCGCGTCGAGCACCGGGCGGGGCTTTTGCGAGGTCGCGGCAGTGTCGAGATAAGCCCAGCCGGCCGGGATCGCGGGGAAGTCGGCGAGCACGTCGAGCGGGGCGGTGGTGGCCAGTACGCTCACAGCGCCGCCTCCAGCCAAGCCGCCGCATCCGCCGCGAACGCCTCGCGCACCGGCTCCTCCCCGATCCGCGCCAGCGCGTCCGCGACAAAGGCGTGGGTCAGCAGCGCCTTGGCCTGCGCGTCTTCGATGCCCCGGCTCTGCAGATAGAAGAGCGCGTTGCGATCGAGTTCGCCGACCGTCGCGCCATGCGCGCACTTTACGTCGTCGGCGAAGATTTCGAGTTCGGGCTTGAGGTTTACCGTCGCGGTGCGCTGGAGCAGCAGTCCGCGCAGCGACTGTTCGCCGTCGGTCTGCTGGGCCCCTCGGGCGACTTCCACCCGCGCGGCGAGGCTCGCCACCGACTGGTCGGCGGCCACCGCGCGCCAGATCTGGCGCGAGCTGCCCTCGACCTGCTCGTGGCGCACCGCAACCGCAGCTTCCTGCCGCTGCGTGCCGCTGGTGAGCAGCGCGCCGCCCATCTCGGCAAAGGCGCCCTTGCCGGTGAGGGTCAGCGCGCCATCGATCCGGCTGCCCATGCCGCCGGCGCCGAGGAAGATCGAGACGAGGCTCGCCCCCTCGCCCACTTCCGCCTCGTCGCGGATCGAGACGAAGCCGCCGGTCTGGACCAGCCGCACCGAGCGCATCAGCCGCGCGCCCTTGCCGAGCGCGATCGCGGTCAGCCGGTTCGCCCAGCCGGTGCCGGCAAAGGTCTCGACCACGGTCGCCACGGCATCGTCGGCGAGCAGGATGCGCGCAGGCACGTGATTCTCGCCGCCGGTGCCGAGATGGACGATCTGGATGCAGGTCGCGGCATGTTCGGGACCGAGGTGCAGCGCCCAGCCCTCGCCGATCGCCAGGCTGCCGAGCGGATGGTCGGTCGCGGCGATCTGGCGGGTGACTTCCACCGGCCCCGGACGGCTATGCGCAGGCTCGAACACGCCGTCGACGAAGCACAGCCGCGGGCCCTCGATGTCGAGGAACAGGTCCGCCGGGTCGATGCCTGCCGGTGCCTGCGGGCTCTCGGCCGAAGCGCGAAGCGCGTCCATGTCGGACCAGCGCCACGCCTCCGCCTTCTTCGTGGGAAGATCGAGCACGGTCACGCCGCCAGCGCTCCATAGCCTTCGCGCTCGAGTTCGAGCGCCAGTTCCGGCCCGCCCGAGCGGACGATGCGGCCATCGAACAGCACATGGACGAAGTCCGGCTTCACGTAATCGAGCAGGCGCTGATAATGGGTGATCAGCAGCACCGCCTTGTCGGGCGCGCGCATGATGCGGTTGATGCCCTCGCCCACCGCCTTCAGCGCATCGATGTCGAGGCCGCTGTCGGTCTCGTCGAGGATGGCGAGCTTGGGGTTGAGGATGCCCATCTGCACCATCTCATTCCGCTTCTTCTCGCCGCCCGAGAAGCCGACATTCACCGGCCGCTTGAGCATCTCCGCATCCATGCCGAGCGCCGCCGCCTGGGCGCGCGCCAGCTTGAGGAACTCGGCACCCGAGAGCGGGGCCTCGCCGCGGTGGCGGCGCTGGGCATTGGCCGCCTCGCGCAGGAACTGGACGTTCGATACGCCGGGGATTTCAACGGGATACTGGAAGCCGAGGAACAGGCCGGCGGCGGCGCGCTCGTGCGGTTCGAGTTCCAACAGATCCTGCCCGTCGAAGGTCACGCTGCCGCTGGTCGCCTCGTAGCCGTTGCGGCCACCCAGGACGTAGCCCAGCGTCGACTTGCCGGCGCCGTTCGGGCCCATGATCGCGTGCACTTCGCCCGCGTTGAGCGACAGGGTGAGGCCCTTGAGGATTTCCTTGCCGTCGACTTCGGCGTGCAGGTTCTGGATGTTCAGCATGGGGTTTAGATCGCCACGGTCACGAGAGAGAGGGTCTTGGGCTGGGCGCCCGCGTCATAGGCATCGACCAGCGAGCCGTCGGGCAGCTTCCACATGATCTTGTACTGCTTGGGCGCGGTGACGCTGGCCTTGATGTCGGCCTCGATCCTGTCGAGCACCGGGGTCAGCTTGCGCCAGGCGCTCGGCTGGTAGGGCCGGTCGTTGAGCAATAGACGACCGGCCTGGAAATCGGAATCGAGAAAGTCGCGGCACTGCTTGATCGCGCCGGCGACCTTGGTCGCGCGCGCGCCCGCGTCCGCCGGCGCGGTGCCGATCGCGCGGACGATGCAGCGCGCGTGGTTGGTCGCCGCGCCGAACTGGGCCGCGCTGTCGATCGCGACGCCGCCCTGAAGGGCGAAGGCTGCGGCAAGAAGGGCGTTCAACATGCACGATACTCCTGCGGGCCCGGAACGCGGCCCTGCGTCGTCGATACGTCAGCCGAGATGAGCGCAGGCTGAGCGGGGGCGGCGGGACGAATCATCCCACCGAACCTTCGAGCGAAATCCCGAGCAGCTTCTGCGCCTCGACAGCGAACTCCATCGGCAGCTGCTGCAGCACTTCGCGCGCGAAGCCGTTGACGATCAGCGCCACGGCGGCCTCCTGGTCCAGCCCGCGCTGGAGCGCGTAGAACAGCTGGTCGTCGCTGATCTTGCTGGTGGTCGCCTCATGCTCGATCTGGGCGCTCGGGTTCTTCACCTCGATATACGGCACGGTGTGTGCGCCGCACTGGTCGCCGAGCAGCAGCGAGTCGCACTGGGTGAAGTTGCGGACATTCTCCGCGCTCGCCGCCACGCGGACCAGCCCGCGATAGGTGTTGTCGCTGCGCCCGGCCGAGATGCCCTTCGACACGATGGTCGAGCGGCTGCCCTTGCCGAGATGGATCATCTTGGTGCCGGTATCGGCCTGCTGGCGGTTGTTGGTCACCGCCACCGAATAGAATTCGCCGA
This sequence comes from Sphingomonas sp. ABOLE, assembly GCF_003950455.1. Classification (NCBI taxonomy): domain Bacteria; kingdom Pseudomonadati; phylum Pseudomonadota; class Alphaproteobacteria; order Sphingomonadales; family Sphingomonadaceae; genus Sphingomonas; species Sphingomonas sp. ABOLE. The sequence continues at coordinate 62,947 of NZ_QQWY01000001.1, read as the reverse complement.
CCGAATTCTCGCCCGCGAGCACGCAGCTCGGATATTTCCAGGTGATCGCCGATCCGGTTTCGACCTGGGTCCAGCTCACCTTGGAGTTGCGCCCCTGGCACAGCGCCCGCTTGGTGACGAAATTGTAGATGCCGCCCACGCCGTTCTCGTCGCCCGGATACCAGTTCTGGACGGTCGAATATTTGATCTCGGCATCGTCGAGCGCGACCAGCTCAACGACGGCAGCGTGCAGCTGATTCTCGTCGCGCATCGGCGCGGTGCAGCCTTCGAGATAGGACACATACGCCCCCTTGTCGGCGACGATCAGCGTCCGCTCGAACTGGCCGGTATTCTCGGCGTTGATGCGGAAATAGGTGGAGAGCTCCATCGGGCAGCGCACGCCCTCCGGCACATAGACGAAGGTGCCGTCGGAGAAGACCGCGCTGTTGAGCGTGGCGAAATAGTTGTCGCGCTGCGGCACCACCTTGCCGAGCCACTTCTGGATCAGCTCGGGATATTCGCGGATCGCCTCGCTGATCGACAGGAAGATGACCCCCGCCGCCTTGAGCTCGGCGCGGAAGGTCGTGGCGACCGACACCGAGTCGAACACCGCATCGACCGCGACCTTGCGCGCGCCCTCGACGCCCGCGAGCACCTTCTGCTCCTCGATCGGAATACCGAGCTTCTCATAGGTCCGGCGGATTTCCGGATCGAGCTCGTCGAGGCTGGTGATCGTCTTCTTCTGCTTGGGCTCGGCGTAATAATACGCGTCCTGATAGTCGATCGGCGGCACGTTGAGCTTGGCCCAGTCCGGCGCCTCCAGCGTCTGCCACAGGCGGAACGCCTTCAAGCGCCAGTCGAGCATCCACTCGGGCTCGTTCTTCTTGGCGGAGATATACCGGACGGTATCCTCGCTCAGCCCCTTGGGCGCGAACTCCTGTTCGACGTCCGAGGCGAAGCCCCATTCGTACTTCTTGTTCGCGGCGGCGAGCGCCTCGGCATTCTTGGTGGCCATCAGAAAGATACCTGGCTTTCCCCGGCGAGCACCGGAGAAGGAGAAGAAAGGTCGGAGGTGGAAGGCGCGAGCCCATGCACCGGCATTGCCGGGGCTGCAAGCACCGGAGGCGTAGCGAGGCTGGCAAGGCTGACCTGGGCGAGCGCCGAACGCACCGCATCGCTCACCACGCCCCAATGCGGCTTCACCCGGCAGTTTCCTTCCACGGCGCAATCATGCCGCGCCGAGTCGACGCACACGGTCAGCGCGATCGGTCCCTCGATCGCCTCGACGATCTCGGCAAGGCTGATCGCCGCGGGCGGCCGGGCGAGGCGGAAGCCGCCGCCGGTGCCGCGGGCGCTTTCGATCAGGCCGGCGGCGGAAAGCTTGCTCACCAGCTTCTGCACCGTCGGCAGCGGCAGGCCGGTCTCGTTCGCCAGCAGCGTCGCGTTGAGCCGGCACGACGCGCCGCAATGGCGCGCAGCAGCGGCCAGCATCACCACGGCATAGTCGGCAAGGCTCGAAAGACGCATCGACTCCCAATCGGACAAAGTTGATCCGATTGGGCATGTGGGCCTAGCGGCCGCCGAGGTCAACCGTCTCGGGGATCACATCGGGGAGAAAGTGGAACTTCTCGTTCTCCAGCGTCGCAGCGAGCACCGGATCGATGCCGTCGCGCAGCAACCCCGGCGTCTGGCCGGTGAAATGCTTGATCTCGTTGATCATGTGCGACTGGTCGGCAAAGGGCGCCATCACTTCGGCGAGGGGCGCGCCCTGGTGGATGCGCATCGCGGCGCCGATCGCGCGAAACTTGCGGCGCAGATGGTTGGGCGGCCCGGCGAAATATTCCTTGCACAGCCGCTGGACCTGGCGCTGCCCCATGCCGGTTTCGGCCTCCATCGCGTCGTACAGCGCATCGATCGTCGGATCGCCCGAGGCCGCCCATTCGCGCACAATCCGAAGGAAGGCGATATGTGCCTTGGGCACGCGCCGCGCGGCGTCGATCCGGCGCAGCAGGAAGGGCTCGACCGCGGCGACCATCGCTTCCAGCGTATCGAGCGTGCGGAGTTCGGCATGCAGCGCATGCACCTCCGGCCCAAAGATCTCGCCGCCGTCCACCAGCCGATCGGCCACCTGGTCCGCCGGGCGGCCCACCAAAGTGCGCCAGCCGATGCCGCGCAAGGAAATGCCGAAGCAGCGGAAGGGGCCCTGGATCCGATAGGTCCAGTGCGCGGTGCCGGGGCCGTTGACCATCACCGGCAGCGTTGTCTCGCTATGCGCGTCCGGGAAATGGACGGTACCATCGCCCTCCAGGCAGAAGCGCCACTGGCCGAGATCGACGCGCTCGACGCCCTCGATGCACGGCGCATCGATATGAGCGAGATAAAAGCTTTCGACATGCGGTATCAGCCGCCCGGTGGACGGCTGAAAGCGAATGTTCAAAGGCTGGCCCGCCCCCGCGCCACGGCGCGCGGCAATTGCAACCTGGCCCTCTTCGGCGCCACGCATGCGACGCTGTTCCCCTGTGCTTCGGTTCGTCGCACAGCTGGAGCATGGCTGCGCGGAAAGCGCAACGGAAAAGAGGCCCGGCCGGTTGCCCGGCCGGGCCCAAAGGAAAGGGTTCCCCCCGTTAAGCGGAACCCCTCGGGTCGCAGGGATGCTCTACCCGATTCGAGAGGCACGGTATTGTACGGAATCGACATTCCAGCCTTTGACGACGTTTGCCTTGCGATGCATGAGCGCTTTCATGGGCAAGATTCTTCGCAACCTGGTCTTCACGCTCGATCCGGAGCGGGCACATCGCGCGGCGATTCGCGCGCTGGCTCTGTGGGGCGGCGCGGGCGCACCCTTCGGTGGCGGCCCCGAGTCGGCGGCGCCGGTGACGCTGGCAGGGCTGAGCTTCCCCAATCGGGTCGGGCTCGCCGCGGGGCTCGACAAGGATGCCGAGGCGATCGCCGGCCTGTTCGGACTGGGCTTCGGCGCGGTCGAAATCGGCACGCTCACCCCCAGACCGCAACCCGGCAATCCCAAGCCCCGCCTGTTCCGGCTGGTCGAGGACGAGGCGGTGATCAACCGCATGGGCTTCAACAATAACGGGATCGACGCCGCGCTGGCGCGAATCGCGCGGCTGAAGCAGCGGCCCGGCATCCTCGGCATCAATGTCGGTGCCAACAAGGATTCGACCGACCGCGTCGCCGATTACGCCCTGGGCGTCACCAAGGCGGCGCGCCATGCCGACTATATCACGATCAACGTCAGCTCGCCCAACACGCCAAGCCTGCGCGATCTCCAGTCGCGGCCTGCGCTCGACGAATTGCTGGCGGCCGCGCATGCGGCGCGCGGCACCACGCCGCTGTTCCTCAAGGTCGCGCCCGATCTGGATCGCGCCGGGCTGGAAGGCGCGGTGCGCGCGGCGATCGATCATCATGTCGACGCGCTGATCGTCTCCAACACCACCATCTCCCGCCCGCCCCTCGCCTCGGCCCATGCCGGCGAGGCCGGCGGGCTTTCGGGCAAGCCGCTAAAGGACCTCGCCCGCGCCAAGCTGATCGAGGCGCGCGAAATCTCGGGCGAGCAGCTGCCGCTGATTTCGGCGGGCGGCATCGACGGGCCGGACGAGGCCAAGCGCCGGATCGAGGCGGGTGCGGTGCTGGTGCAGGTCTATTCGGCGCTGCTCTATCGCGGGACCGGTCTGGCACGCAGCATCGCGCGGGCGCTCGCCTGACGGCTTGCCTCCGGGGCAAAGCGCGCTACGCCTAGGTCCATGAGAAAAACGGTCGCGCTGCTCCTCCTGCTGTTCACGCCGCTGCTCGCCCATGCCCAGGGCATGGTGAGCGCCGCCGATCCCCGCGCGGCGGCGGCGGGCGTCGAGATCCTGCGCGCGGGCGGCAGCGCCACCGATGCGGCGATCGCGACGATGCTGGCGCTGGGCGTGGTCGAGCCGCAGAGCTCGGGCCTCGGCGGCGGCAGCTTCCTGGTGCTCTACGATGCCAGGACCAAGGCGATGACCACGGTGGACGGCCGCGAGACCGCGCCGATGGCCGCCGACGACCATTGGTTCTACGACGCCGCCGGCAAACCGCTCAGCCACTTCGCCGCGGTGCCCGGCGGGCGCAGCGTCGGCGTGCCGGGGGCGGTGCGGGCAATGGCGCTGGCGCATCGCCGTTCGGGCAAGCTCGCCTGGGCCAAGCTGTTCGCCCCCGCCATCCGCCTCGCCCGCGACGGCTTCGTGCTGAGCCCGCGGATGAACAATTCGCTCACCCAATTCTCCGGCCATGTCGATCCCGCCTATCGTGCGCTGTTCTTCGGCGCCGACGGCAAGCCGCTGCCCGCGGGCACCACCGTGCGCAACCCGGAGCAGGCCGCGCTGCTCGAGCGCATCGCAAGTCAGGGGCCCGACAGTTTCTATGTCGGTCCGCAGGCCGCCAAGCTGGTCGCGGCGGTGAACGGCGCGGCGCGCAACCCTTCGAAGATGACCACCGGCGACCTCGCGGCGTACGACGCCAAGGCACGACCGGTGCTGTGCGGGCGCTATCGCGGGTACAAGATCTGCTCGATGGGCCCGCCCTCCTCGGGCGGAATCACCGTGCTGATGATCCTGGCGCAGCTCGAACGCTTCGACCTGGGGCGCCTGGGCAAGGACTCGGCCACCGCCTGGCACCTGTTCGCCGAAAGCTCGCGGCTCGCTTATGCCGATCGCGACCTGTATCTCGGCGATCCGGATTTCGTGGCGGTACCGCTGAAGGGGCTGCTCGACCGCCGCTATATCGCCAGCCGCTCCAAGTTGATCGACCCCGCCAGGACGATGACCAGCATCGCCGCGGGCACGCCGCCGGGCGCGCCGAAGCGCGTGATGGCCAAGGTGCAGGAAGTCGCCGGCACCACCGACCTGGCGGTGACCGACGGGGCGGGCAATGTCGTCGAAGTCACCACCACGGTGGAAGGGCCGTTCGGCTCAGGCCTGACGGTCGACGGCATGATCCTCAACAACCAATTGACCGATTTCGACACCGTGCCGGTGAAGAACGGGTATCTGGTGGCCAACCGGGTCGAGGGCGGCAAGCGGCCGCGCAGCTCGATGGCACCGACGATCGTGTTCGGCCCCGACGGCAAGGTCCGCCTCGCGGTCGGCGCGGCGGGTGGCTCCACGATCATCGCGCAGGTGGCCAAGGCGATCATCGGCGTCGTGGACTGGAAGCTCTCCGCGCAGGACGCGATCGGCCTCGGCCTGCTTTACGCGCCGGGCAAAACCGCGATCGCCGAGCAGGGTACCCAGCTCGACGCGATGCTGCCTGTGCTACGCGCGCTGGGCGAGGACGTCCGTGCTGCTCCGATGGGCCTCAAGGCCAATGCGATCGAGCGCGTGGGCGGCCGCTGGGTCGGCGCCGCCGACCCGCGCAGCGAAGGGGTGGCAATGGATCAGGACGGCTCGGTAACGGTTATACAGCGGGTGGGTGCCAAGCCCAACCGCCCGTCGGAATGAAGCGGGACGCTCAAGGATAAGATGGGGCGCCTGCAGGGGGAGTAGGAATGCGCAAGCTCGAACGTTTCGATAATCTGGTGACGATGTTCCTCACGCGGGCCGCGGAGAAGGGGGACGCGCCGTTCCTCTGGCACAAGGCCGGCGGCTCCTGGCACCCGACCAGCTGGGCCGAGGCGGCGCGCCAGGTGGCGAGCCTCGCCACCGCGCTCAAGGCGCTGGGGCTCAAGCCCGGCGACCGGGTGATGCTCGTTTCCGAGAACCGCCCCGAATTCTGCATCAGCGACCTCGCGATCATGGCGGCGGGTTGCGTCACCGTCCCCACCTACACCACCAATACCGAGCGCGATCACCAGCATATCCTGGAAAACAGCGGCGCCTGCGCGGTGATCGTCTCGAACACCAAACTCGCCAAGACGCTGCTGCCGGCGATGCTGCGATCCTCCGCAGGGCGGATCGTGATCGGCATCGACGACGTCCGACTGGCGCAACAGGGCAGCCTCGAGGTCCACGACTTCCGCGAGCTGATCGCCGCGCACGCCACCGATGCCGCCACCGCCGCCGCGCACGCCACGTTCAAGCGCGAGGATCTGGCCTGCATCATCTACACCAGCGGCACCGGCGGGTCGCCGCGCGGGGTGATGCAGCATCACGGCGCGATCCTGCACAATTGCCAGGGCTGCACCGCGATCATTTCGGAGGATTTCGGCTGGGCGGACGAGGTGTTCCTGTCCTTCCTCCCCCTCTCGCACGCCTATGAACATACCGGCGGCCAGTTCTTCCCGATCGCGCTGGGCGGCCAGATCTACTATTCAGAGGGGCTGGAAAAGCTCGCCTCGAACATCGAGGAAGTGCGCCCCACCATTATGGTCGTCGTGCCGCGGCTGTTCGAGGTGCTGCGCACCCGCATCACCAAGCAGGTCGAGAAGCAGGGCAGCTTCGCCACCTACCTGCTGGAAAAGGCCGTGGCGATCGGCGGGCGCAAGGCGGCGGGCAAGTCCGGCATCGCCGACGCGCCGATGAACCTGCTGCTCAACGCCACGCTGCGGCCCAAGCTCGCCAAGCGCTTCGGCGGGCGGATCAAGGCGCTGGTCTCGGGCGGCGCGCCGCTCAATCCCGAAGTCGGCATCTTCTTCGAATCGCTCGGCCTCACCTTCCTCCAGGGCTATGGCCAGACCGAGTCGGCGCCGGTCATCTCGTGCAACCGGCCCAAGGTGGGCCTCAAGATGGACACGGTCGGCCCCCCGATGGACGACGTCGAGGTCCGCATCGCCGAAGATGGCGAGATCCTGGTGCGCGGCGAGCTGGTGATGCACGGCTATTGGCGTAACGAGGCCGAGACCGAGCGGGTGCTCAAGGACGGCTGGCTCCACACCGGCGACATCGGCGAGATCGACGCCAAGGGCCGCATCAAGATCACCGATCGCAAGAAGGACATCATCGTCAACGACAAGGGCGACAATGTCTCGCCCCAGAAGATCGAGGGCATGCTGACGCTACAGCCCGAGATCCTGCAGGCGATGCTCTATGGCGACAAGCGGCCCTACATGACCGCGGTGATCGTCCCCGATCCCGACTGGGTGCAGGAATTCTGCGCCAAGACCGCGACGCCGTGCAAGTTCCGCAACCTCTCGCGCGACGCCGACTTCAAGGCGACGATCGGCGCGGCGGTGGAACGGGTAAACCGCGACCTTTCGGTGATCGAGCGGGTGCGCAAGTTCATCCTCGCCGACGAGGCCTTCACCATCGAGAACGAGCAGCTGACGCCGAGCATGAAGATCCGGCGGCACGTGCTGAAAGCCGTCTATGCGGAGCGTCTCGACGCGCTTTATTGAGCATCCGTCCCAACTTGGGTATGAATTGGTATTTTCATCGAACCGTCTTGGTATTGTCGCTTCCGCGTCATCGCGCACGCCTAGCGGCCGGGGTTGAGAAGCGTCCGGCAGGACGCCCCGGCCACCAAGGGGAAACCGATGAACTTCCGCACCGGCGGCGCGCTGATCGCGCTGCAGCTCGCCTGCATGCCCGCCGCCTTCGCCCAGGCGCAGACCGATCCCGCCGCCGCACCGGATAGCGGCGAGCAGATCGTCGTCACCGGCACCCGCGAGCGCGCCCGCACCCAGTTCGATACGCTGGCCCCGGTCGACGTGCTGTCGAACGCGATGCTCGAATCGAGCGTCTCGGGCGACCTCAACGATACGCTGGCGCAGCTGCTGCCCTCATTCAACGTCCAGCGCCTCCCCGCCGCCGACGGCCAGGCGTTCGTCCGGCCCGCGACTCTGCGCGGCCTCTCCGCCGATCAGACGCTGGTGCTCGTCAACGGCAAGCGCTTCCACCGCTCGGCGCTGCTCGGCACGCGCGGCGCCCAGGCGCCCGACCTCGCCGCGATCCCCGCCCACGGCATCGGCCGCGTCGAGGTGCTGCGCGACGGCGCCTCGGCACAGTATGGCTCGGATGCCATCGCCGGCGTGATCAACCTGCTGCTCGACGACAAGCCGGGCATGGCGGTGTTCGGCCAGGCCTCCAGCTATTATGCCGGTGACGGCAACGAATATCAGGGCGGCCTGCGCGGCGGCATCGCGCTGGGCGACCGCGGCTCGATCGTGTTCACCGGCCAGTATGACCATGCCGAGGCGACCTCGCGCACCCGCCAGCGCCCCGATGCGATCGCCTTCCAGGCCGCCAACCCGACCCTCGCCGTGCCCAACCCGGTGCAGCGCTGGGGCCAGCCCGATCAGGAGCGGATCGCCGGATCGGTCAACGCGCATGTCGACCTGGTCGAGGGCGCGACGCTCTACGCCTTCGGTACCGCGCAGAGCGGCGAAGGCGTGACCGACTTCAACTGGCGCAACCCGGTGGGCACCGCCTCGGTCTACGGCGCGAGCAGCGCCTTCCCCGGCTTCTCCTTCACCAAGCTCTACCCGGCGGGCTTCACCCCGCGCTTTGGCACGCGCTTCGCCGACCACCAGGCGGTGGGCGGCCTGCGCGGCGACGCCAGCGACCGTTTCCACTATGACCTCAGCGTCTCGCAGGGCGAGAGCCGGATCGATTATACGCTGGGCGAAAGCCTCAACGCCTCTCTGGGCCCGAACAGCCCGACCAGCTTCTATCTCGGCCGGCTGACTCAGCGCGAATTCAACCTCAACGCCGACTTCGTCTACCGCCTGCCGGTCGGCCTGGGCGATCCGGTGAACGTCGCGTTCGGCGGCGAGCGCCGCGTCGAGACCTATCGCGTCGGCACCGGCGACCCGGCGTCCTATGCGGTCGGTCCGGGTGCGGCGACCGGCCTCGCGCCCAATTCGAACGGCTTCCCCGGCTTCAGCCCCGCACAGGCGGGCCAGTGGAGCCAGCGCAGCTATGCCGGCTATGTCGATCTCGAATGGGCGCCGGTCGAAAAGGTGACGCTCGGCGCCGCCGGGCGCTACGAGGATTTCTCGGCGTTCGGCGACACCTTCACCTACAAGCTCGCCGGCCGCTTCGAGCCGGTGCACGGCCTCGCCGCGCGGCTGACCTATTCGACCGGCTTCCGCGCTCCGACGCCGGCGCAGCTCAATACCCGCCAGGTGACCCAGGGCCTCGACACCCGCACGCTGCAGGTGTTCAACCAGGGCCGCCTGTCGCCGACCGATCCGATCGCGGTGGCGCTCGGCGCCAAGCCGCTCAAGCCCGAGAAGTCGCGCACGTTGACCGCGGGCCTGGTCGGCCAGACCGATTTCGGCCTGGGTGCGACGGTGGATCTCTACCAGATCGACGTCGACGATCGCTTCGGCCAGTCGGCCACTTTCGCGGTGCCGGCGACCTTCGCGAACCCGGATCGCTTCACCTCGGTCAGCTATTTCACCAACGACTTCGACACGCGCACGCGCGGCGTCGACGTGGTGGTGAGCTATGCGCGGCAGGTCGGGCCCGGCAAGGCGAACCTCAGCCTCGCCTACAACTATAACGAGACGAAGGTGCGCGGCGGCAACAGCGCGTCGATCGCCAATGCCACCCAGCGCCGGATCTTCCAGGAGCGCCTTCCGCAGCACAACGCCACCGGCACGTTCAACTACGATCTCGGCAAGGTCGGCGTGATGGTGCGCGGCCGCTATTACGGCGCCTGGACCGACGTGACCGGCAATGCCACCGGTGAGCTGTTCCAGCGCTTCGGCGGCATCGCGCTGTTCGACGCTTCGGTGAGCGTCCGCGTCACCAAGATGCTGACGCTGCGCGGCGGCGCAGAGAATATCTTCGACACCTATCCGGCGGAGGCGACCAATCAGGCCAATCGCGGCCTGATCTACTCGCGCAACGCCCCCTATGATACCGATGGCGGCCAGTACTATGGCCGGGTGGAGCTGCGCTTCTGATGCACCGCATGGATCGTCGTTCGATATTGGCGGGGGGCCTTGCGTTCCCCGCCCTCGGTCTCTCCAGCGGAGCATGGGCGATGGACGACGATCCCTATTGGCGCGGCATCGCGGCGCAGTTCACGCCGCCGGCGGACGTCATACAGCTCGAGAACGGCAATTGGGGCATGATGCCCGGCCCGGTCTTCGCCGCCTATCAGGAACAGCTCGCGCGGGTGAACCGCGATACCAGCTTCTATGCCCGGCGCGGCCTCACCAAGGATCTGGTCGCGGTGCGCGACCAAGCCGCGGCGGCGATGGGCGTGGCGCCGGACGAACTCGTCCTCACCCGCAACGCCACCGAGGCGCTGGAAACGCTGATCCTCGGCTATAACCGGCTGCAATCGGGCGATGCGGTGCTGATCGCCGATCTCGATTACGACAGCGCGCAGGCGTGCATGGCGAGCCTTGTCCGTACGCGCGGCGTGCAACTGGTGAAGATCGCGCTGCCCGAGCCCGCCAGCCGCCAAGGGCTGATCGACGCCTATGCCGCCGCGCTGGCGGCAAACCCGCGGCTCAAGCTGATCCTGCTGACGCATCTCAGCCACCGCACCGGGCTGGTGCTGCCCGTGCGCGAGATCGCGGCGCTGGCACGAGCGCAAGGCGCGGACGTGATCGTCGATGCCGCACATAGCTGGTGCCAAATCGACTTCGCCGTACCCGATCTCGACTGCGATTTCGTGGCCATCAACGGCCATAAATGGCTGGGGGCGCCGCTGGGCGTCGGCTTCCTCCACGTCCGCAAGGCGGCGCTCGGCAAGATCGATCGCCATCCGGCCAACGCGGCGGGCGGGCCGGACACGCTGTTCTCCAAGGTGCATCTCGGCACCTATGACTTCGCCGCGAGCCTCACCGTGCCGGCGGCGCTCGCCTTCCAGCAGGCGATCGGCGGCGCGCATCGTGCCGCGCGGCTGCGGGCGCTACGGGATCGCTGGGTAGCGCGGTCGCGGCAGGTCGAGGGAATCGAGGTGCTGACGCCCGACGATCCCGCCTCGCACGGCGCGATCACCTCGTTCCGGGTGCGCGGCGTGACCAGCAGCGAGGCCAATGCCAGGCTCGCTGCGCGGCTGCTCGACCAGCACAGGATTTTCACCGTCCACCGCGACGGCATCGCGGCCGGCGCCTGCGTGCGCGTAACGCCTGCGCTGTTCAACAGCATGGCCGACATGGACCGGCTGGCCGGCGCGCTGCCCGATATCGTGGGTTTTGCGCGGGGTTAAGCCATACATCCGTCATCCCGGCGAAAGCCGGGATCCATTCGCCTCTCCGCTACAGCAGGAGCGGCGACGGAGACCCCAATGGTTTCCGGCTTTCGCCGGAATGACGATGGTGGGGGCCGCGCACCAACAACGGACACGAAAAAGGCCGGAGGCGATCCGCTCGCCCCCGGCCTATCTTCGCATCGCCGGCGTTACTTCGCCGCCTTCTCCGGCAGCACCACCATCGTCCAGTCCCTGTCCGGCCGCAGATACTTGGCCGCCAGCGCCTGCAGCTCGGCCGGCGTCGTCGCGGCATAATCGCGGGCGAGGCTGCGCATGCCCGCGATCCGTGCCGGATCCTGCGTGCCGCCCTCGACCAGGTTCATCCAGAACATGTTCCCGCTCGACATGCGCAGCAGCTGCTGCTTGAGCGGGGTCAGCGCGCGGTTGAGCTCGTCAGCGTCGATCGGCTTCGCCACCAGGTCCGCCGCGATGTCGCGGGCGAGCTTGAAGAAGAAGTCGGTCTTGTCCGGCGGCACCATGCCCAGCGCGGCGATCTTGCCGCCGGTCGGCAGGCCCAGCGGCCAGTCGCTCAGCACATTGGGCGAATAGCTCACCCCTGCCTGGATGCGCAGCTGCTCGATCAGCCGGTCGCGGAACACCGCGGTCAGGATCTCGAGCTTGCGGCTCTCGGCGACGCCGGCGCTGCCGCCGCCGGTCGGCCAGGCGATCACCGCCGCGGCCTGATCGACCGCACCGGTATGCGTGCGCACTACCGGGGTGGCGACATGCGCCGGGAAGCGCACCGGCGCACCGCTTTCCTTGCCGTCGGCGCGGGGCTTGAGCGCGCCGAAGCTCGCCGCCACCGCCTGCACCGTCGCATCGGCGTTCATGTCGCCGAAGATCTCGACTTCGATCGGGCCGGTCTGGAGCAGCGGCTCCCACAGTGCGCGGAACGCCTTCGGGGTGAGCGCCGCCACTTCCTCGCGGCTGGGCACGCCCCAGCGCGGATCACCGTCGTGGAGCAGGGCATCGAGGTCGCGGCCGAGCACCGCGTCGGGCGAAGCCGAGAGGCCCGCATAAGAGGCGAGCGTCGCCGCCTTGGCGCGGGTGATCGGGTTGGGATCCCAGCCCGGCGCGTCCAGCTTGGTAGCGAATAGGCGGAGCTGGTCGGCAAGATCGTCCTTGTTGGTCTGCGCCTGGAAGACGAAAGCGTCCTCCTCGATGTCGAAGCCGAGGCCGATCTGGCGGTTGCCGGTCAGCGCATCGAGCTCCTCCTGGCCGAACTTGCCGATGCCGCTGGCCATCAGCGCGGTCTTGCCCGCCCAGCCCGGCACGCGCTTGTCGCCCGGCAGCGCACGCAGGCCGCGGCCGAAGCGGATATTGACCCACACCTTGCCGGTCTCGGAGGTGTCCTCGCGCATCAGCAGCTTCACGCCGTTGGCATAGGTGACCTCGTCGATCGCGAGATCGGGGTCGACGCGCTTGCGCTCGACAACCTTACCCGGCGCGCCGATGCGCGGCAGCTGGTCGAACTTCACGTTGAGCGAACGGCGCTTCATCACCGCCGCCTTGACGTCTGCCTGCAGCGCGGCAGTCACCTTGCGGACCACGTCGGGATCAGGCGCATGGGTGTTGACCAGCGCGCGCGTCGCGGTGCCTTCGAACACCTTCTTGGCCGAGGCCTGGACGGCCGCCGGCGTGAACATCCGCGCCGCGATCGCGCCCTTGAAGATCGCGTACGAGGCCTCGGGCGTGGTCACCGTCTCGTTGATGTCGACTGCCTGGACAAGGTCGTCCGCCAGCGACACCGCCGATTCGACCGGCGCCGTGGAAATGCGGTTGCGCATCACCGCGTCGATCTCGCCGAGCTCGCGGTCGATCTCCGCCTGGCTCGGCGGCGCGGCCATCAGTTCGGCGGCGGTGGCGCGGACGTCGCGCAGCGCGCTTTCCCAATCGTCGCCGGTGGGCAGCACGGTGAGCGTGGTGACGTTGGCCGAGCGGGCGATGTCGTCGAGATCCGCCCCCGCCCCAATGAACGAGGCACCCGAGCGCGCGCGCGATTCGAGGCGACGGTTGAGGATGCGGATCGCGACCATGTCGATCATGCGCTTCTGGTTGAAGATCACCGTGTCGGCATAGACCGTCCAGGGCCGCACGATCGCCATCAGCGCGACCGGCTGCAACGCCGGCTCGACGATGCTGGCAGCGATCGGGTGATCGGCCTCGGGCTTGCCGAAATCGGGCGTCTTGGGCGCCTCGCCCTTGCCCTGCCAGCTCGCGAAATACTTGTTGATCATCGCCTCGAGCACCGCCGGGTCGACGTCGCCGATCGCGATCACCGTGGCGCGTTCGGGGCGGTACCAGCGGTCGTGGAAGGCCTGCACACTGGCAGGCGTGGCGGCGTTGAGCGCCTCCACCGTGCCGATCGGCTCGCGATCGGCGAGCGGCTGGCCGGCGAAGATCAGCTGGTAGAGCGCATCCTGCATCCGCTTCTGCGGCGCAGGCTGCTCGCGGCCTTCGGCGAGCACTACGGGACGCTCGGCAGTGAGCGAGGCCTGGGTGATCGCCGGATTGGCCATCATGCCGGAGAGGATCTTGAAGCTCTCGTCCAGCCCCTCCGGCGTCGCATTGGGCAGGTCGAGCTTGTACGTCGTGCTGATGAACGTCGTGGCGGCATTGCTGTCCGAGCCGAAGGTCACGCCCAGCCGCTGCCAGATCCGCTTCGAATCGCCGTCGGGCACATAGGTCGAGCCGCGGAAGCTGAGATGCTCGAGCAGGTGGGCGAATCCGCGTTCGGAGTCGCGCTCCATCAGCGAGCCTGCGTCGATGCGGACGCGGATCGAAATCTGCCCCGGTGGCACGCCGTTCTTGCGCACCGCATAGCGCACGCCATTGGATAACCGCCCGAACTTCCACTTGTCGTCATGGACGAGGTCGCTGCCCTTGTAGAGCCAGGGATCCTCGGCGGTCTGGACACCCTCGGGCCGGCCTTGCGCCAGCACCGGGGTGGGCAGCGACGGGGCAGCGAGTGCGAGGAGAAGCAGGGCGAAGCGCGGCATGCGCGGACGTGAGAACATGTAGCCCTTTCTAGAGGCGAGTGGCGCGGCATGCCACCGGCAACCTTTCTGCCGGATGTACGCCACAAGAATCCATGGACCCGCCATGTTTTGGACCCAAGTGACGGCCTAGACCCAGGGCATGGATTGTTGCGTTGCAGCACCGAACTTCGGGCGTAACGTGGAAGCTGCGGGGAAGTTGCGCGTGGACATTGCCACCAGCGAGGCGCCGGTCGGGCGGATGGGCGACAATGTCCCGCTCCCCGACTCTCGCCCGCGCCCCCGCCCGCTGCTGCTGCGCTGGGGCAAGCATCTCCGCGGCACCTGCGATCGATTGATCGCCACCTCCTCGCTGGTGCCCAACACGCCGGTGCTCGACATGCGCGCCTTTCCCTGGACCGCGGCGCTGCGGGCAGACTGGGAAGCGATCCGCGACGAGGCGATCGCGGCGATCGGCACCCAGCCGGGGGCGCCGTCGCTCGCCGCCATTTCCCCCGATCACCGCGCGATCGCGCCGCTCGGCAAATGGCGCAGCCTGTTCCTGTGCGGTTATGGCTACCGGGTCGACGAGAACCTCGCGCGCTGCCCGCATACCTCGCGGCTGATCGAGCAGGTGCCCGGGCTCAACAGCGCGATGTTCTCGATCCTCGCGCCGGGCACCCACATCCCGACGCATCGCGGCGTCACCAAGGGGCTGATCACCTGCCATCTGGGACTGGTGGTGCCGCGCGACGGCGACGTGCGGATGCGGATCGGCAGCCGCACCGTCCGCTGGGCCGAGGGCGAGACGCTGGTATTCGACGACACCTATGATCATGAGGTGTGGAACGACAGCGCGCATACCCGCATCGTGCTGCTGATCCAGTTCCGCCGCCCCTTGCGCAATCCCGGCCGCTGGATCGCCGACACGCTGCTCGGCGTGCTGCGTCGCTCGGCGTTCGTGCAGGAAGCTCGGGCGAACCTGCGGCGGTGGCATCGCGGCGAGATCGCGGCAGACGCCTGAGCGTTGTCGGTACCGTTGCAGGCGGCTAAGCCAAGTCCATGCCACGCCCCTTCCATCTCGCCTTCCCGGTCCACGACCTCGCCGCCGCACGCGCCTTTTACGGCGAACTGCTCGGCTGCCCCGAGGGGCGCTCCTCCGACCATTGGATCGACTTCGATCTTTTCGGTCACCAGATCGTCGCGCATCTCGATCCCGCCGCGAAGCCGGTCGCGACGACCAATCCGGTCGACAGCCATGACGTGCCGGTGCCGCATTTCGGCGTGGTACTGGCGATGGACGACTGGCACGCCCTCGCCGCGAGGCTGGAAGCCACCGGGGTCGCCTTCGGCATCGCGCCGCATATCCGCTTCCAGGGCCAGGTGGGCGAGCAGGCGACGATGTTCTTCCGCGACCCCAGCGGGAACGCGCTGGAATTCAAGGCGTTCGCCGATGACGCCATGGTATTCGCAAAATGATTCCGCAGACGATCAGCGTCGACATTCCGCACCAACTCGGCCGCGAGGGCGCCCGCGCACGGATCGATTCGAAGATCGGCCGGCTCGCCGACAAGATCCCCGGCGGCGCCACCGTCGAGCATCGCTGGGAAGGCGACAGCCTGCACTTCACCGTCGCGGCGATGGGCCAGCAGGTGGTCAGCCGGCTCGACGTGCAGGACGCGCAGGTCCATGCCGAGATCGCGCTGCCCGGCATGCTCGCATTGTTCGCCGGCAAGGTCCGCGAGATGCTGGCGAAGGAAGGCCCCCGACTGCTCGCCTGAGGGCCTTGCGGGTCAGCGGCCCGCGCTCACCCGCCACACGGTGTTGCCGACATCGTCCGCCACGAGCAGCGCGCCGCCCGCGCCGGTGATCACCGCGACGGGGCGGCCCTGCGCCTCACCCTTGGCGTTGAGGAAGCCGGTCAGCACGTCCTGGAGCTTGGCGCCCTTGGCGGGGAAGCCATTGTCGCCGAACGGCACGAACACGACCTTGTAGCCCGACGGCGGCTGGCGGTTCCACGAGCCGTGCAAGCCGACGAACGCGCCATTGGCGTAGGCGCCGCCCAGCCGCGCGCCATCGGCGAAGGTCAGCCCCAGCGGCGCGGTGTGGGCGCCGAGCGCAAAGTCCGGACGGCGGACATATTCGCGCAGGTCCGGGCGGCCCGGCTCCACCCGCTTGTCCTCATACCCGCCCCAATATTGCCAGGGCCAGCCGAAGAAGCCGCCGAGATCGACCCGGCTCATATAGTCCGGCGGCATGTCCGAGCCGAGCATGTCGCGCTCGTTGACCACTGCCCAGAGCGCCTGGGTCTTGGGCTCGAACGCCATGCCGTTGGCGTTGCGGATACCCCAGGCGAAGATGCGGCTGGTCTTGGTCGCGGGATCGACCTCGAGGATCACCGCGCGGTTGGTCGGCTGCGCAGCGGCGGCGGCCAGCTGCGCAGGGCTTTCGGCGGTGTAGATCGGGCCCTCCGCCTCCAGCCCGTCCTCGGCAATGTTCGAGGCCGAGCCGATGCTGACATAGAGGTGCTTGCCGTCGAGCGACGCCACCACGTTGCGCGCCCAGTGATTGCCGCCGCCGGGCAGCGACAGGATCTTCTCGGGCCTGGCGGTGATCTTGGTCTGCCCCTCCAGATAGGGATAGCGGACCAGCGAATCGGTGTTGGCGACGTACAGCGCGCCGTTCACCAGAGTCATGCCGCTCGGCGAGTTGAGCCCGGTGAGGAACACGGTGCGAATGTCCGCGACGCCGTCGCCGTTGCTGTCGCGCAGCAGGGTGATGCGATTGGCCGAGGCACCGCCCGCGCCCGCCTTGTCCATCAGGATGCCCATCACCCAGCCGGTGATCCCGCCCTTGTCGCGCGGCGGCGAGTTGCTTTCCGCCACCAAGATGTCGCCATTGGGCAGCTGGTACAGCCAGCGCGGATGGTCGAGCTTTTCGGCGAAGGCCTGTACCTTCAGGCCCGCCGCCGCCTTCGGCGTCGCCCCCGCCGGCCAGCCGACCGCCTTGGCGACGCCAATCGTTGGGATACTCTGGTAGCGCGGTTCGCTGATCTCCGGCGCGCGACCGGTCACGGCGATCTCGGGAAGCGTGGCGATGTCCGGACGGCTGAGCCAGTACCAGGCGGCACCACCGGCGACGATCAGAAGGGCGAGGGCGATCAGGAGGCGCTTGAGCATGCCGCCAGCGATAGGGGGCAGCACGCGTGAATCCAATGCGATTCTGCGGGCGGTGCTTGACTTCGCTTCGCGCCAAGCAAGAGTATCGGCTCACCTGTTCCGGGGGGATCGGCCCGAATGCGGTTCTGGTTGCGTGCGTCTGCCGTGATGCTGGCCTTGTCCAGCGCCTCTCCCGCCTTTGCGCAGCAACAGCCGCCCGAGCATCGCACCGAATGGCCTGGGCTCGTTTCCGGCGACGACGGCATCGATGGGCTGGAGAGCGGCCCGGAGCTGCAGCGCGGCCGGGAGCCCCGGGCGATGCTGGCGGACCAGCGCCGGCTGCACACCGCGCTTGCCGCCCTCCAGCCCGAGCGCAAGAATGTGGTCGACGCCTATGTGCTGAGCGTCGCGCTCGACAGCGATCCGGTGTTCGCCCGCGAGGCGCGCGAGAGCGGACGCGTGCTCACCCGCCGCTATGATGCCGAGGGGCGGACGCTGGTGCTGGCGGGAGCCGACGGGCGCGGCGGCGCGATCCTCCCCGCCGGCAGCCTCACCGCGCTGACGCTGGCGCTCGCCCGCGTCGCCGAGCTGATGGACCGCAACCAGGACGTGCTGGTCCTCTACGTCACGGCGCATGGCGCCCCCGATGCGGGAATCGCCTATCATGACGGCGACCAGGGCTTCGGCGTGCTGCCGCCGAAGCGGCTCGCCGAACTGCTCGACGGGCTCGGCATCCGCAACCGGCTGCTGCTGGTCTCCGCCTGCTATTCGGGCACCTTCGTCAAGCGGCTGATGAGCGACACCACCGCGATCCTCACCGCCGCCTCGGCGACGCGCTCGTCCTTCGGCTGCCGCGCCGAGAATGACTGGACCTTTTTCGGCGACGCGCTGGTCAACCATGCGCTGCGCAAACCCCAGCCGCTCGCCGACGCGGCTTCGGAGGCGCGCAAGACGATCATCGGCTGGGAGCGCGCGGGCCGGCTCGATCCGTCGATGCCGCAGGTGACGATCGGCGAGGGCGTGGGCGCATGGCTGGCACCGCTGGAGGCGCGGATGCCGCAGACGGCCACGGCACCGGTGGGCGCACCGGCAACGGATGCGCTGAAACCTTGAACCTTACCCCCCTCCCGCAAGCGGGAGGGGGAGTTGGGAATAGCGGAACTCCCCTGCCCCTCGCCGGTTGGCGGCGGATGTCCGATTCCCAGAGCCCGCTTCAGCGCTACCCGCTGCTCGCCACCCCGCATCTGCGGCTGCAGGGCACCGTAGATGACGCGATGTACCAAAGCTTCCGCGACCAGCTGCTGGCGGCACCGAGCGACGGCCCGCTGGTGATCGCGCTCTCCACGCTCGGCGGCGATCCCGAAGTCGCGCGGCTCATGGCCGACGAGCTCCGGCTGCTCCGCGAGGCGACGGGGCGCGAACTGCTGTTCCTCGGCAAGGTCGCAGTCTATTCCGCCGGCGCCACCTTCATGTCGGGATTCCCGGCCGACAAGCGCTTCCTCACCCGCGGCACGCGGCTGATGCTGCACGAGCGGCAGATGCATTCCAGCATCGACCTGTCCGGTCCGCTGCGGATGCTGCCGGCGATCCTCAAGGCCAAACTGAATGAAATCGAGCATTCGATCGCGATCGAGGAAGAGGGCTTCCGCGCCCTCGTCGCTGGCTCGCGCGTCGATTTCGAGGAGCTGCGCCGCCGCGCGCCCTATAACTGGTATATCGAGGCCGAAGAGGCGCGCGATCTGGGGCTTGTGCTCGACGTGATCTGAGGGGCGCGGCCCAAAGGGCACTTGCGCTGCGGATGCGAAAGGCATAGCTCGCCCCCCAAAGACGCGTCGCGCCGAAGCGAAAGAGGAAGTTTCAGGAATGGCCGAATTCCGCCTGCCCAAGAACAGCCGTATCACCAAGGGCCAGGAGCACAAGGCGAGCCCCGGAGCCACGCGGGTGAAGAAGTTCAAGATCTATCGCTACGATCCCGATTCGGGCGAGAACCCGCGCTACGACACGTTCGAGGTAGACCTCGACGATTGCGGCCCGATGGTCCTCGACGCGCTGATCAAGATCAAGGGCGAGCAGGATTCGTCGCTGACCTTCCGCCGCTCGTGCCGCGAGGGCATTTGCGGCTCCTGCTCGATGAACATCGGCGGCAAGAACGGCCTCGCCTGCACGACGGCGATCGAGGACATCAAGGGCGAGGTGCAGATCACCCCGCTGCCGCACATGGACGTGATCAAGGACCTGGTCCCCGATTTCACGCACTTCTACGCGCAGTACGCCTCGATCAAGCCGTGGCTGCAGACCGTCACCACCACGCCTTCGGGCAAGGAGCGGCTGCAGAGCCCCAAGGACCGCGAGAAGCTCGACGGCCTGTACGAGTGCATCCTGTGCGCCTGCTGCTCGACCTCGTGCCCGAGCTACTGGTGGAACAGCGACAAGTTCCTCGGCCCGGCGATCCTGCTCCAGGCCTATCGCTGGCTCGCCGACTCGCGCGACGAGATGACCGGCGAGCGCCTCGACCAGCTCGAGGATCCGTTCCGCCTGTATCGCTGCCACACGATCATGAACTGCGCGAACGCCTGCCCCAAGGGCCTGAACCCGGCCAAGGCGATCGCCGAAGTGAAGAAGATGGCGGCAGAGCGCGTCCTCTGAACGCCGTTTCTTCACGATTTTGAGAGATACCGAGCTGCCTGGCCTTCCCGCCCGGCAGCTCGTTTTCGTTGGTAGACCTGCCCCATGACCCGCGTTTTCGATCGCTACCGCGCCCTCGTCGCCGCCGGCGAGCTTCGCCCCGATCGCGAGCAGGAGGCCGCCGCCGCCCGGCTGGATGCGCTGGCGCAGGAGTTGCAGGCTGCGCCGCGCAAGGGCAGCGTGCTGTGGAAGCTCACCGGTCGAAAGCCGGCGGTGCCGCAGGGCTTGTACCTGTGGGGCGGGGTCGGGCGCGGCAAGTCGATGTTGATGGACCTGTTCTTCGACAGCCTCGACATCCGCCGGAAGCGCCGCGTCCACTTCCACGAATTCATGCTCGAAGTGCACGAGCGGCTCAACGTCGAGCGCCAGAGAGATACCGCCGATCCGGTGGTCGCGGTCGCCGATGCGCTGGCCAGCGACACGCGGCTGCTCGCCTTCGACGAGCTGGTGGTGAACAACCCGCCCGATGCGATGATCCTCTCGCGGCTGTTCACCGCGATGATGGCGCATGGCCTCACCGTGGTCGCCACCTCCAACCGGCCGCCCAAGGATCTCTACAAGGACGGGCTCAACCGCCAGCTGTTCCTGCCCTTCATCGACCTGATCGGCGAGCGGATGGACGTGCTCGCGCTCAACGGCCCGGTCGACTATCGCCGCGATCGGCTGGGCAGCGTCGACACCTGGCTCGTGCCCAATGGCCCTGAGGCGACCGCGACGCTCTCCGCCGCCTTTTTCCGGCTCACCGACTATCCGGTGGAGGACCGCGCCCGCGTCCCCACCTGCGAGGTGCCGATCCCCGGGGGGCGCGAGATCCTGGTTCCCAAATGCGTGAAGGGCGTCGCGGTCTTCTCGTTCAAGCGGCTGTGCGGCGAGGCGCGGGGCGCCCCCGACTATCTCGCCATCGCGCGGCGCTTCCACACCGTCATCCTCGTCGGCATCCCCAAGCTGGGCCCGGAGAATCGCAACGAGGCGGCGCGCTTCGTCACGCTGGTCGATGCGCTGTACGAGCACAAGGTCAAGCTGCTCGCCGCTGCCGATGCGGTGCCCGAGCATCTCTACGAAAGCGGCGACGGCCGCTTCGAGTTCGACCGCACCGTTTCGCGCCTGCTCGAGATGCAATCCGACGACTATCTCGCCAAGGGCCACGGAGCAGATTGATCAGACCACGTTGTAAGTCCAACTCCGCGCTTCTAAAATGCCCTTGGGCTCCGGGATTTCCCGGAGGAACAGGGAGACAATCATGCGGCCTTTGCGCCTGCTCGCGGCCATGGGGCTCGCGGTTCTCGGAATATCCTCGGCCTGGGCGCAGCCCGTGCTCGTCGCGGCGGACATGCGCCAGCAGCAAAGCCTCGACGGCCCGTGGCACTGGTCGATCGACCCGTATCGCGACGGCCTCGCGGGCTTCCACGGTGAACCCCCGAACGCGCGCACCAACCGCGCCGCCGACGTGATCGCTGCCGACGTGATGCAGGCCAAGCCGCGCACCTTCTTCGAACAAGACATGCAGCTATCGCCGGTGGTGAGCCTGCCCGGCTCGTGGATCGGCCATTCGCCCGAGATGCGGCTGTATCAGGGGCTGGTCTGGTACCAGCGCGAATTCCCCGCGACGGCGCCCAAGCCCGGGACCCGCGTGTTCCTGCGCATCGGCGCGGCCGAATATCGCTCGTACGTGTATCTCAACGGCAAGCCGCTGGGCGAGCATCGCGGCGGCTATACCCCCTTCGCCTTCGAGGTGACCAAGCTGCTGCGGCCGGGTCGCAACCAGATCACCATCGGCGTCGATTCGGTGCGCACCGCCAATGACGTGCCGCCGCCGGTGACCGACTGGGAGACCTATGGCGGCATCACCCGCAGCATCACGCTGGTGACGGTGCCCGACACCTATGTCGACGATGCGTTCGTGCGCCTGACGCCCGACGGCAGCCATATCGCCGTGTCGGTGAAACTCGAAGGGCCGAAGGCGGCGAACACCGCCCTCAAGTTCCGCATCCCGACGCTGGGCGCGACGCTCGACGGCAAGACCGATGACGCGGGCAAGTGGGAAGCGACGCTGCCGGTGCCGCGCAATCTCGTCCGCTGGTCGCCCGAGAACCCCAAGCTCTATGACATCAGCATCGATGCCGGCGCCGATCATTTCGCCGACCGGATGGGCTTCCGCACGATCGCGGTGAAGGGCACCGACATCCTGCTCAACGGCAAGCCGATCTTCCTGCGCGGAATCTCGATGCACGAGGAAGAGCTGGGTGCCAACCCGGTGCGCGCGATGACGCCCGCCGCCGCCCGCGCGCTGCTGAGCGAGATCAAATATGGCCTGCACGGCAATTTCGTGCGCCTCGCCCACTATCCGCACAGCGAACTGACCACCCGCCTCGCCGACGAGATGGGCCTGCTCGTGTGGAGCGAGATCCCGCTCTACTGGCTGGTCAACTGGAACAACCCGGATACGCTGGCCGATGCCCGCCGCATCCTCGCCGAGAATATCCGCCGCGATCGCAACCGCTCGTCGATCGTGCTGTGGAGCGTTGCCAACGAAACGCCCACCAACGATGCGCGCAATGCCTTCCTGCGCACGATGATCGGCGATGTCCGCAGCCTCGATTCGAGTCGCCTCGTAACCGCCGCGCTGCTCAGCGGACGCGAGGGCAACAAGATCATGAAGATCGACGATCCGCTCGCCGCCGATCTCGATGTCATGGCGATCAACACCTATAATGGCTGGTACACCGACGACGCGCTCGAGGACCTCGCCAGCCAGGAATGGCGCGGGCCGGCGAACAAGCCGCTGATCTTCTCCGAATTCGGGGCGGACGCGCGCGCCGGCTACCACGATCCGGTCGCCAGCCCGCACAAGTACAGCGAGGAATATCAGGCGGACTATTACCGCGCGACGCTCGCCATGGCCGCCAAGGTGCCGTTCCTGCGCGGGATGAGCCCCTGGATCCTCAAGGACTTCCGCTCGCCGCGGCGCCAGCACCCGATCTACCAGCAGGGCTGGAACCGTAAGGGGCTGATCTCCGAGACCGGCGAACACAAGCTCGCCTTCGACGTGCTCGCCAGCGACTATGCCAAGCGCGAGGCGGCCGACTCGGCCAAGCGCTGAGTTGTTCGGGCTGGGGCGGGCAGGACCTGCCCCAGCCTGATCTCCAACCTTCCCGCGATCAGGCGCGCGGGTGTGCGGCGCGGTAGACGTCGAGCAGATGCGCCGCATCGACCCCGGTATAGACCTGGGTCGAACTCAGGCTCGCATGGCCGAGCAGTTCCTGCAGCGCGCGCAGATCCGCGCCCCGCCCCAGCAGATGCGTCGCAAAACTGTGGCGCAGCGCGTGCGGGGTGGTGCGATCGGACAGCCCCAGGCTGGTCCGCGCCGAGCGCACCGCCTTGCGGATCGCCCCCGGCGGCAGCGGCCCACCCTTGGCACCGCGGAACAGCGGCAGGTCGCGCGCGGTGCCCCAGGGGCAGACTTCGACATAGGCTTCGATCGCAGTGCGGACCTCCGGCAGCAGCGGCACGTCACGCGTCTTGTCGCGCTTGCCGGTGACGCGCAGCGTCGCTCCGAGCGGCAAGGCCGCGCCGGTCAGCGCGACCGCCTCGCCGATGCGCAGGCCCGCGCCGTAGAGCAGCAACAACACCGCCCAGTCGCGCGCGGCGATCCAGGGTTCGCTCGCCTCGTCCGACGCCCATTCGGCAAGCGCGACGGCTTCGTGCGGGGCAATGGGGCGCGGCAGGCCCTTCTTCACCTTGGGGCCGCGCAGGCGGGGCAGCTGGGCATCGTCGCCCCCGGCGAACTTCAGGAAGGCGCGGACCGCGGAAAGCTCGCGCGCGGCAGAGGCATTGGACAGCCCCTCGCCGCGGCGATGCGCGAGATAGGCGCGGAGGTCCGCGGCGCCCACGTTGGCGAGCCCGTCCTGCGCGACCGGACCGCCCCAATGCTGCTGGAGAAAGCCGAGCAGGCGGATCGCGGTCGCCTCATAGGCGCGGATCGTGTGCACCGAGCGCCGCCGGTCGCGGCCGAGATGCTCGGCGAAGCGGCGCGGGAGGGGCAGGTCGGTCATGGTGCTGCCCGGCGCTCGCTCCCTGCGCACCCCTCCCGCTCGCGGGAGGGGACGGGGGAGAGGAAGGCCGCAGCGGAGTCCGAAACTTCCACGTCAGTCCCTCCCCTAACCCCTCCCGCGAGCGGGAGGGGGATTTGCGCGTCAAATCAGCGTCAGCCGATCGTCTGGCCGGTCTTGGCCCAATCGGCCATGAACGACTCGATGCCCTTGTCGGTCAGTGGGTGCTTGACCAGCTGCTTGATCACCGCCGGCGGGGCGGTCATCACGTCGGCGCCGATCTTGGCGGCCTGCAGCACGTGGATCGGATGGCGGACGCTGGCGACCAGGATCTCGGTGCCGAAATCGTAATTGTCGTAGATCAGGCGGATGTCTTCGATCAGGTCCATGCCGTCGAAGCCGATATCGTCGTGCCGGCCGACAAAGGGCGAGATGAAGGTGGCGCCCGCCTTGGCGGCGAGCAGCGCCTGGTTGGCCGAGAAGCAGAGCGTCACGTTGACCATCGTGCCATCGTCGGTCAGGGCCTTGCACGCCTTGAGACCGTCGATCGTCAACGGCAGCTTGACCGCGACATTGTCAGCGATCTTGCGGACGATCTCCGCCTCGCGCATCATGCCCTCGAAATCGAGCGCGACGACCTCGGCCGAGACCGGGCCTTCGACGATCTCGCAGATCTCCGCCACCACTTCGAGGAAGTTGCGGCCCGACTTGGCGATCAGCGACGGGTTGGTGGTGACGCCGTCGAGCAGCCCGGCATCGGCCAGGTCGCGGATGTCGTCGATGATGGCGGTGTCGGCGAAGAACTTCATGGCAGAACCTTCCACTGGAGTGTCGCCGCCCGCCTAGCCGACGCGGCCGCGCCGGGCAAACCCCTGCGACGGGTTGCCGTAGACCAGCATCAGCTTCACCTGCGGCTTCTGCAGCTTGCCGATGGAGACGCGGTAGGTGCCGGGTTCGAGGCGGTAATAGACGATCTTTGCGATCTTCGCGCATGTGACACCCGGCGCGCGGGCGGCCATGCGCAAGGGGCGGCCGGTTCCCCTGGCCACGTCGATCCAGGCCGGTTGATCCGCCGCGATGCCGAAGGTGCCGGCCTTGCGGATCGTCACCTGCGTTTCCGCCACGCCGTTCTTCGCAAGGATCGTCGTGGCGTGGCGGGTATCGAGCCCATCGGCGCTGCGTTCCCAGCCCGACAGGGATCGCGGAAGCTCGGCGCATTGCGGCACCGTCATGGCCAGTCCAGCTATCAGTATCAGCATCGCCGACTCCCCTGTTCAGCGAGTCGCCGTTCTATATTCGTTCCAGCCACAGAACAAGCCGATTCAATTCGGCACCAGCATCAGCTTGGCCTTGGGCTGGGCAAGACCGCTGGCGAACGCGCGGTACGTTCCCGGCGCCAGTTCGAACCGCACGATCTTGCGGATCGTCGAGCAATCGGGCCCGTGCCCATGCGCCACCGAGGTGAGCGGCGCGCCGCCCGCGGCGCCGGGCAGCACGTCGATCCAGCCCGGTTGGTCGAGCGCGATGCCATAGGTGCCCGCCTTGGCGATGCGGAACTCGATCATCGCCGCGCGCCCCGGCTTGGCGCTCTTGGGCAGGCCCTTGAGCGTCGACGCGTCGACCGTCGCCAGCGACACCGCCTTGTCCGCCACCATCTCGTCGCCGGGCGTGCTCCAGCCCGCGAGCGCCACCGGCAGGCTGGCGTCGGGCGCCTTGCACGCGGTGGTCGCCTGGGCGGGCACGGTCTGGGCGAGCAGCAGGGCGAGCAACAGCATCGGCGGGTCTCCTCACGCGACCAACCGGCGATACGGGATTCCCGTTCCGCCGAAAATGCCCATATGAGGGGCCGATCATGTCCCGCGCGCGCATTCTCGTCCTCCATCCGGCTCTGGGGCCGCTCGACTATCGCGTGCCGCACGGCATGGCGGTCGAGCCCGGCAGCATCGTCATCGTGCCGATCGGCCCGCGCCAGTTCGCCGGCGTCGTCTGGGAGCCCGAACGCCTGCCCACCGAGGAGATCGGCGACAACCGCCTCCGCGCCATCCTCGCCGTCGCCGACGCCCCCCCGATCCCCGCCCCCGTCCGGCGGCTGATCGAGTGGACCGCGGATTACTATCTCGCCCCGCCCTCCTCGGTGCTGGCGATGACCCTGCGCACCTCGGCCGCGTTCGAGGCGGCGCCGACGATCACCGAATATCGCGCGACCGGCCAGGTTCCCGATCGCCTGACCCCGCAGCGCGCCCAGGCGCTGGAGCGGATCGGCGAGCGCCAGGGTCTGGTCCGCGAGCTCGCCGCGATCGCCGAGGTCTCCGACGCGGTGATCCGCGGGCTGGTGAAGACCGGCGCGATCGAGGCGGTGACGGTCGACACCCAGGCGCCCTACCCGCTCCCCGACCCGGCTTTCGCGCCCCCCGAGCTGAACCCCGCCCAGGCGGCGGTGGCGAGCGGCCTGCGTACCGCGGTGGAGACCGCCGCGTTTCAGCCGTTCCTGCTCGACGGCGTCACCGGATCAGGCAAGACCGAAGTCTATTTCGAGGCGGTCGCCGAGGCGATCGCGGCTGGCAAGCAGACCCTCGTGCTGCTCCCCGAAATCGCGCTCACCGAACCTTTCCTCACCCGCTTCGCCCGCCGCTTCGGTTGCGAGCCGGTCGCCTGGCACTCCGGCCTGCGCAGTTCCGAGCGCCGTCGCGCCTGGCGCGCGATCGCCGGGGGCGAGGCGCTGGTGACGGTAGGCGCGCGCTCGGCCTTGTTCCTGCCCTATCCCAAGCTCGGCCTGATCGTGGTCGACGAGGCGCACGAGACCAGCTTCAAGCAGGAAGAGGGCGTGCATTACCATGCCCGCGACGTGGCGGTGATGCGCGGCATGTTCGAGCGCTGCCCGGTCGTCCTCGCTTCCGCCACCCCGGCGATCGAGACCAGGCACCAGGTCGAGGTCGGCCGCTATGCCGAATTGAAGCTGCCCGGTCGCTACGGCGCCGCCGAGCTGCCCAGGATCGAGGCGATCGACCTGATCCGCGAGCCGCCGGAACGCGGCCGCTGGCTCGCCCCCCGGCTAGTCGCGGCGATCGACGAGACGCTGAAGCGCGGCGAACAGTCGCTCCTGTTCCTCAACCGGCGCGGCTATGCGCCGCTGACGCTCTGCCGCCATTGCGGCCACCGCTTCCAGTGCCCGAACTGCACGGCGTGGATGGTCGAGCACCGGCTGCTCCACCGCCTCTCCTGCCACCATTGCGGCCACACCATGCCAACGCCGAGCATGTGCCCCGAGTGCAAGTCCGACGACACGTTGGTCGCCTGCGGCCCCGGCGTCGAGCGGATCGCCGACGAGGTCGCGGCGCTGTGGCCCGAGGCGCGCACCGCCATCGTCACCTCGGACACGCTGTGGTCCCCGGCCAAGGCGGCCGAGTTCGTGGCGCGGATGGAGCATGGCGCGATCGACATCGTCGTCGGCACCCAGCTGGTCACCAAGGGCTATCACTTCCCCAACCTGACCTTGGTCGGCGTGGTCGATGCCGATCTCGGGCTCGACGGCGGCGACCTGCGCGCATCCGAGCGCACCTTCCAGCAGATCATGCAGGTGTCGGGCCGGGCCGGGCGCGGCGAGAAGCCGGGCACGGTGTTTATCCAGACGCACGCCCCCGAGGCGCAGGTGATGCAGGCGCTGGTCTCGGGCGATGCCGAGGCCTTCTACGCCGCCGAGACCGAGGCGCGGCGCGAGGCCGATGCACCGCCCTTCGGCCGCTATGCGGCGATCATCGTCTCCTCGGAGGACAAGGCCGCGGCGGAGGAAACCGCGCGGATGATCGGCCGATCGGCGCCCGAGCTTGCCGAGATGCACGTCTACGGCCCCGCGCCTGCCCCGCTGGCGATGCTGCGCGGGCGGCATCGATTCCGCCTGCTCGTCCACGCCAAGCGCAGCTTCGACGTGCAGGACGTGATCCGCGACTGGCTGGGCGGGCTGAGCTGGAGCCCCCGGGTGCGGGTGGCGGTGGACGTGGATCCCTACAGCTTCGTCTGATCCCGCCGATTCGGTTTGCCATCCCCCCGCCGCACGATATCGTGGCGGCTGGGGGCGACGGAGGAGCCGTGGATGCGGTGCTTGGCCTTGCTGGCGTTGTTCCTGGCGGTTCTCGCCGCGCGACCGGCGCATGCCGACTGGCGGGTCGCCGAGACGGCGCATTTCATCGTCTATGCCAACGCGTCCGAAGCGGCGCTGCGCCGCAACGCCGAGCGGCTGGAGAAGTTCGACAAGGCACTGCGCGTCTCGCGCGGGATCCTGGAACCGTCGCTGGGCAAGGCGGGGCGGCTGACGGTCTATTTCGTCGGCAGCAAGCATCGCGTCGCCGCCCTTGCCGGCACCGCCAATGTCGCCGGCTTCTACATTCCGCGCGCCGGGGCCTCGGTGGCATTCGTGCCGGACGATCTTTTCGGCGACGGGCCGCTCGCGCTCGGTTCGCAGCAGGTGCTGCAGCATGAATATGCCCATCATTTCATGGCCACCACCTGGCCAAATGCGGCCTTCCCGTCCTGGGTGTCCGAAGGCTGGGCCGAGTTTCACGCCACCGCCAGCTTCGATCGCGAGGGCAACCTGCAGTTCGGCGGGGCTCCGCTCTATCGCGCCCATGGCTTGCTGACCGGCAATCCGCTGCCGATCCAGCAGATCCTCGCCGGCGCGGCGGGCAAGCTGCGCGCGGACCAGCGCGACGCGCTTTATGGGCGCGGCTGGGCGCTGGTCCATTACCTGACCTTCGCGCCGAGCCGCAAAGGCCAGCTGAGTGCCTATCTCGACGCGATCACCAAGGAACGGAAATCGCCCGAAGCGGCTGCGGCCGCGTTCGGCGATCTCGGCGCGCTGAACAAGGAACTGGGGCGCTTCCTCCAGCAGCCGAAGATCACCGGCTTCCGCATCCGGGCGGAAAACCTCGCCATCCCGCCCGTGACGCTCCGACTGCTGCGGCCGGGCGAAGCCGCAATCCTGCCGTTGCGGATCCGATCCGATGCGGGTGTGGACGAAAAGACCGCGCCGGGCGTCTATGCGGAGGCGAAGAAGATCGCGACGCGCTTCCCCGACGATCCCGCGGTCCAGCGCGCGCTGGCCGAGGCTGCCTATGACGCAGGCGACTATGCCGCCGCGCTCGCCGCCGCCGATCGCGCCATCGCCGCAGACCCGAAGCTGGTCGAGGCGCATTGCTACCGCGCGATGGCGCAGATGGCCCTCGCCGCGGCTGCGAAGGACGACAAGCCCGAGACCTGGACCGCGATCCGCCAGACGATCGGCCGCGCCAACCGGCTCAATACCGAGGATCCGCGCCCGCTGATCCTGTTCTACCGCAGCTATGCCGAGCGCCGCCAGTGGCCGCCGCAGATCGCGCGCGACGGCCTGATGCATGCCTATGCCCTGGCGCCGCAGGATCGGGGCTTGCGGATGCAGGTCGCCGGTATGCTGGTCGGCGAGAAGAAGCTGGCCGAGGCGCGGGCGATGCTGCTGGTGCTCACCTATGATCCGCACGCCTCCGGCATCGGCGCGGCTGCCTCCAAGATGATCGACACGATCGACGCGCAGACGAAGGCCGGTGCGGCGCCTGCGTCCGCCCCCTCGCCATCGCCCACCCCTACCCGCACGAATTAGCAGCGCTGGTGCCGCCCCGCTTGAACCTGCGGCGCTTTTCGCCGAAAGCGCGGGCCATGGCTAGAACCGGGGTGTTTCCGCGCATGCGGCAGGTGATCATGCTGGTGGCGATGCTGCTCGCCTGGAGTGTGCCGGCGCGTGCCGACGACATCTCCGCGGCTGGGCGCGGGGTGGTGCGGATCGTCACCATCGCGGTCGCCGATGACGAGGTGGTCGGCTTCGGCCATGGCAGCGGCTTCGCGGTGGCGCCGAACCGCATCGTCACCAACGCCCATGTCGTCGAGCTCGCCTCGCGCTATCCCGGCAACGTCGTCATCGGGGTGGTGCCGTCCGAGGGCAGCAAGTCGTTCCAGGGCAAGCTGATTGCGATCGACACCAAGCGCGACCTCGCGCTGATCGAGTTCAGCGGCGCCAAGTTGCCGACGCTCGCGCTGTCCAGCGCGGCAGTGACCGATGGCGAGACGCTGTTCGCGCTTGGCTATCCCGGCAATGTCGACATCGCCACGGCGCGCTCCGCCGCCGATTTCATTACGCCGCAATCGCCGGTCCGCTCGCAGGGCGGCTTTGCCGGCACGCGGACGCTGGAGGGCATTTCGGTGCTGCTCCACACCGCCAACATCGCCCGCGGCAATTCGGGCGGACCGCTGCTCGATGCCTGCGGGCGGGTGCTGGGCGTCAACTCGGCGATCACCAACAGCGAGGAAGGCGATTCGACCTTTGCGTTTGCGATTGCCTATCCCGAGCTGACCGCCTTCCTCACCCAGGCCAAGCAGCCCTTCGTGTCGATCGCGGCGCCGTGCATCAGCGTCGAGCAGCGCAATGCGCTCGACAAGGCGGCCGAGGAGAAGGACCGCGCCGATATCGCCAACCGCAACGCCCAGGCCGAATCCGCGGCGGCGCGTGCCCGCGAGGCGGCGATCGACAAGGCGCGCGCGGCGAACGAGTCCGCGCGCGAGACCTACATGGCGGGGGCGGCGGTGCTGCTGGTGTTCGGCGCGCTGGCGCTGGGCGCGGCGGGGCTGCTGCTCTCGCGCGATCAGCAGCGGCCGGGGATCTGGACCGCGGTCGGCGGCGGGGCGCTGCTGCTCGGCGCGGTCGCGTTGTTCGTGCTGCGCCCGAGCTTCGACGAGGCGAGCATCGCTACGCCGGGCGAGGGCAACCAGACCGCCGAGGCCAGGCTACCGGCCGATGCTGCGGAAGGCCCGCTGGTCTGCACCCTCCAGCCCGATCGCAGCCGGATCACCGTCTCGCCGGGCGAAGCGGTGAAGGTGAATGTCGGGCCCGACGGCTGTTTCGACGGCGGCACCCAATATGCCGAATCCGGCCGCCGCTGGCAGCGCGTGCTCGTCCCCGCCGACGAGCAGACGGTGACGGTGCGCGAATTCGATCCCGACAGCGGTACGCTCACCGACACGCGCTATTTCCTCTCGGCGGCCGACATGCAGAAGGTGCGCGACGTCAAGCCGGTGGTGCCGGTCGCCCAGTGCACCGCCGACCAGGCCAAGCGGGCGAGCCTCGCCAGCCTCCAGCAGCTGATGCGCGCGACGCTGCCGCCGGCCTATAACGAGAAGCTGGTCTATCACTGCGCGCCTGGCGGGGCGGAGTAAGCGCGGCCCGGACAGGCGCGCGCGGACTTCACAGAGGATCGCCATTCCCGCGAAGGCGGGAATCCATTTGCCAGGACGCTGGGGAGAGAACCGCGGCAACAGCGCCAATGGATCCCCGCCTTCGCGGGGATGACGAAGGGTATGGTGCGGCCGATGGCTTTACCAAACCGACCACGGCCGCCTATTTCCGCTCGCGCACGCCCTCGCGCGATCGCAGCGCCCGCTTGCGCTCCAGCCCATAGGCATAGCCGCCCATGCTGCCGTCGCCGCGCTGGGCGCGGTGGCAGGGAATGGCCAGCGCGACCGGGTTCGCCCCGCACGCGGTGCCCGCTGCCCGCACCGCCGCTGGATTTCCCGCCATCGCCGCGAGTTCGGCGTAGCTGCGCGTCTCGCCGGGCGGGATGGTGCGCAGCGCCTGCCACACCGCCTCCTGGAAGGCGGTGCCCTGCACGTCGAGCGGCAGGTCGCGCTGGCGGTTGGGGTCCTCGACCAGCGCCACCACGTGCGTCGCGAGCGCGGCGAAGTCCGCGTCGCCAGGCACCACCGTCGCGGCGGGGAAGCGGCGGGCGAGCATCGCGGCATCCTCGTCGAAGGCGATGCGGCACAGGCCCTTGTCCGTCGCGGCGATCAGCAGCGGGCCGAGGCTGGTGTCGGCAAGCGTCCAGCGGATCGTCACCCCCGCCCCGCCGGCACGCCATGCGCTCGGCACCATGCCCAGCCGCGCGCCCGCCTCGGCATAGAAGCGGCTGGGGGCCGAATAGCCGGCGGCGTAGATCGCCTGGGTCACGCTGTCCTCCGCGTCGAGTGCCGCCGCCGCCCGGCGTGCGCGCAAGCCCCGGGCATAGGCGGCGGGGGTCACGCCCGTCGCGCGCTTGAACAGCCGATTGAAATGGTGCGGCGCATAGCCGACCGCCGCTGCCAGCGCCTCGAGCCCGATCGGCTCCTCCGCCGCATCGAGCAGCGCGGTGGCCCGCGCCACCGCCGTGGCATCGCGCGCCGCCTCGTCCGGTTTGCAGCGCAGGCACGCGCGGAAGCCCGCCGCCGCCGCCTCCGCCCCTGCATCGAAGAAGCGGACATTCTCCGGCCGGGGTCGCCGCGCCGGGCAGCTCGGTTTGCAGTAGATGCCGGTGGTGGTCACCGCGACGACGAAGCGCCCGTCCTGCGCCCGGTCGCGCGCGGCGAAGGCGTTCCAGCGGGCATCGTGGATGGCAGCGATATCGGTCATGCAAGCGCTATACGCCCATTGGCGTAGTTGAAGCATCCCGCTGCTTGCGCGCAAAGCCGCCCGGGCTCTTGCAGTCGGCGCGCTTTGCTGGCAACGTTAACGTTAACACGCGTGCTGGCGCGGAAAAGGGAGAGTGCATGTCCTTCTGGCACCGCACGAGCGCGCTGCGCTGGTGGATCATCGGCATCGTCATGCTGGGCACGATGCTCAACTATCTGACGCGGAGCACGCTGGCGGTCGCGGCGCCGAGCTTCATGGTCGATCTCCACATCGACGAGCAGCAATATTCCTACATCACCGCGGCCTTCCAGGCCGGCATCATGCTGCAGCCGGTGGTGGGATACATCCTCGACGTGGTCGGCCTGCGCTCGGGCATGGCGTTGTTCGCCGCCGGCTGGGGCCTGCTGAGCATGGCGCACGGCCTGGCGTTCAGCTGGCAGTGGCTGTTCGCGCTGCGTGGGCTTCTGGGCTTTGCCGAGGGCACCTCGCACACCGGCGGCCTCAAGGTCGTCTCCGAGTGGTTCCCGGCGCGCGAACGCGGCTTTGCCGGCGGCATCTACAATCTCGGCGCCTCGGCGGGCGCGGCGCTGGCGGCACCCTTGGTCGCGGGATCGATCGCCTTGTGGAACTGGCGCGCGGCCTTCGTCGTCACCGGCGTGCTGGCACTGCTCTGGGCGCTGCTCTGGCTCGCCAACTATCGCACGCCGCAGACGCATCCGGGCATCTCGGGGCAGGAGCGCGACCTGATCCTCAGCGGCCAGGAAGCGCATATCCAGGAACGCGCCGAGCGCCCCTCGCCGCTCCGCCTGCTCGCCCAGCGCAACTTCTGGGGCATCGCCCTGCCGCGCTTCCTCGCCGACCCGACCTGGGGAACGCTGACCTTCTGGATGCCGCTCTATCTGGTGAAGGTGCGCGGCTTCAACCTGGGCGAGATCGCCGTCTCCGCCTTCCTGCCGTTCATCGCCGCCGACCTGGGCTGCATGTTCGGACCCGCGCTGGCGCTGTTCCTCCAGCGGCGCGGCATCAGCCTGATCAACGCGCGGCGCTGGACCTTCACCTTCGGCGCGCTGCTGATGACCGGCATGGTGTTCGTCGCCAGCGTCGAGAGCGCCTGGCTGGCGGTCGCGCTGCTCTGCCTCGGTGGCTTCGCGCACCAGACCCTTTCGGTCACCGTCATCACCATGGCCAGCGACCTGTTCCCGCGCAACGAGCTCGGCACCGTCGCGGGCCTTGCCGGCACCTTCGCCAACAGCAGCATCCTCATCTTCTCGCTGCTGATCGGTGGACTGGTCGCCTCGCTCGGCTATGGCCCCTTCTTCATCGCCCTCGGGCTGCTCGACCTCGTCGCCGCCCTTCTTCTCTGGACCCTCGTCAAGGCGCCCCGATGATCCGCAATCCGATCCTTCCCGGCTTCAACCCCGATCCGTCGATCTGCCGCGTCGGCGACGATTATTACATCGCGACCTCGACCTTCGAGTGGTTCCCCGGCGTGCAGATCCACCACAGCCGCGACCTCGCCAACTGGACGCTGGTCGCCCGGCCGCTGGTGCGCGCCTCCCAGCTCGACATGCGCGGCGATCCGGACAGCTGCGGCGTGTGGGCGCCGTGCCTCACCCATGACGGCGCGCGCTTCCACCTGCTCTACACCGATGTGAAGCGCTATGGCCGCACCACGATGGGCGGCGCCTCGGGCGCGTCGCTGCGCGACTTCCACAATTATCTCGTCACCTGCGACACGATAGACGGGGAGTGGTCCGATCCGATCCACCTCAATTCGAGCGGGTTCGACCCCTCGATGTTCCACGACGAGGACGGCCGCAAATGGGTGGTCAACCAGCTCTGGGACCACCGCCCCGGCCGCAACCGCTTCGCCGGGATCGTGCTGCAGGAATATGATCCTGCGGCGGAGAAGCTGGTGGGGACACGCACCAACATCTTCCCCGGCACCGCGCTGGGGCTGACCGAGGCCCCGCACCTCTATCGCCGCGGCGAGTTCTACTACCTCCTCACCGCCGAGGGCGGCACCGGCTGGAATCATGCCGTCACCATGGCGCGGTCGCGGGAGATCACGGGGCCGTACGAGCTCCACCCGGATACCTATATCCTCTCCAGCCGCACCCGCCCCGACGCGGTACTGGCGCGCGCGGGCCATGCCGATCTGGTCCACACGGCGGACGGCGAACCCTGGCTCGCCTATCTGTGCGGGCGCCCGCTGCCGGGGCGCGGGCGCTGCGTGCTCGGCCGCGAGACCGCGATCCAGCCGATGCGCTGGGCCGAAGACGGCTGGCTCTACACCCGCGACGGCCGCGGCCTGCCCGAGCTGGAGGTGCCCGCGCTCAGCAACACCCCCTCGCCGCGGCGGCAGACCGAGGAGCGGCACGACTTCGACTCGGCCACGCTGCCGATCGATCTGCAATGGCTGCGCACTCCCGAGCCCGACCGGATCTTCAGCCTCACCGCGCGGCCTGGCCATCTCCGCCTGTTCGGGCGCGAGACGATCGGCAGCGTCTTCACCCAGGCGCTGGTCGCGCGGCGGCTCCAGGCCTTCTGCACCTCGACCAGTTGCGTGCTCGACTTCGAGCCGCAAGACTTCCAGCAGGCGGCGGGGCTGGTGGTCTATTACAACAGCACCAAGTTCCACTACCTGCATGTCAGCCATGACGAGGACGTGGGCCGCCATCTCCGCGTGATGACAGCGCTGCCCGACGCGCCCCAGGGCGACGCCTTCACCGCGCCGATCCCGCTGCCGGCGGGGCCGGTCGAGCTACGCTGCGAGGTGGATTACGAGCGGCTGCGCTTCGGCTGGCGGACGGCGGGCAGCGAGGCTTGGCACTGGCTCCCCGAACTGTTCGACGCCTCGATCCTCTCCGACGAGGCGAGCGCCCCCGGCCTGCCCAACTTCACCGGCGCGTTCATCGGCATGGCCTGCCAGGACATGGGCGGCACGGGCGCACCGGCGGATTTCGATTGGTTTGCGTATCGCGAGCGGGCGTTCGTGGTGGATCCGGCTATAAGCTAGATCATGGCTATCGAGATCGCCTCTGCGCGCGCTCTTGCCGAGGCGCACGCTCGCGGCTGCCTGCGGAGCGTCGCCGGGAATCGTGACGCATATCTCCGTGAGGAACATGCAGAAGCACCCAACTGCTGGTTCTTCTTTCGGGCCAAGGACATTTCGGTCCCGCCGGAGCAGTCGCTACTGGCCGACTGGGCGTATGCCGTCAGCAGGTGGGGCGATGTGCGGATGATCGTGGATCTCTCCGGCGATGTGGAGGCGCTTTCGAGGTACCTTTTCGAGATGTCCGGCTTCTTCGAAAGGTCTCGGGACAACGTCCCTATGTAGGCTCGGGATAAATCACAGCAGGCCTCGCCCGGAACATTTGCGGCCCTACATCGGCCCCTTGATAGCATCGGCCTCCATGTCGAACGGCAGAGTCGCCAAGCGGCGGTGCACGCAAACGTCTCGATCAGCCGGGATGGCCAATAGTGCACGAAGCCTGTCCTCGGCGTCGGATGGCTCATCGACGGCTACGACATAGAGGAGCGCTCCCTCTGGATGCTCAACCTCGACGACCCAACCCACTACTCCCCCTCGCGCAACATGCTCGCCCGCCGCAGCCGCGCCTCCAGATCCTCCACCATGCGCTCCCGGCTGCGAAACGCATGCTGCAGGTCGCGCTGGCCGAGCGGCATCAGGAATTCGCAGCCATGGCGCTGGCCTTCGCGCCACACCACCCGCGCCTCGCGCGCGCCGGCGCCCGACATGCCGATCCAGATCAGCGTGCCCTCGGGCAAGTCGACATCGGCGGTGAACAGGAAGCCGGTGCGCGAGAAATTCTCGACCACCGCGTCGAACGGGCGGCCGTCCATGCCGCGCACCGTGGTTTCCCGATTCACCAGGAAGCGCACCGCGCCGCGCGCATCCATGCTTCCCCACACTTCCAGTCTCGCGACGAGCACTCGTGCCTGTTCCCTTGCCCCAGACCCGGACTTCTACCGCAAACGGGGTTAACGCCTGACCAACGCCGCCGCGCTTCTTGACGCGCCGCAGCATCGCTGCCATATGCACCATCACGACGAGGCATTTACTTGCAGCGTGATCGGCGGCGCAGGCCCGAAAGGGAAAAAGCGCCGCTCGGCTCTGCCTCGTTCTTACCGGCTTCCCAAATCACGCGGGGCGTCACTTGTTGACCCCGCCTACGCCCGCGCCTTTCGAAGATGCGCGTGCGCCGGCATCTATTCGTAAGGTATTCCCATGTTGTTCAAAGACCTCGGCCTTTCCGAGACCGTCCTCGCTGCGCTCGCGGCGAAGGGCTATAATGAAGCCACGCCGATCCAGGCGCAGTCGATCCCCGCGCTGCTCGAAGGCCGCGACCTGCTCGGCATCGCCCAGACCGGCACCGGCAAGACCGCCGCGTTCATGCTCCCCTCGATTGACCGCCTCGTCGCCAGCGGCAAGCGTGCCCAGCCGCGCGGCTGCCGCATGCTCGTCCTCGCGCCGACGCGGGAACTCGCCGCGCAGATCGCCGACAATGCCAAGCATTATGCCAGCGGCACCGGCCTGCGCATCGCCACCGTGTTCGGCGGCACCTCGGTCCACAAGAACAAGACCGATCTCGCCCGCGGCGTCGACATCCTCGTCGCCACCCCGGGCCGCCTCGTCGACCTGCTCGACCAGTGCTACATGATCCTGCTCGGCATCGAGATCCTGGTGCTCGACGAAGCCGACCAGATGCTCGACCTCGGCTTCATCCATGCGCTGCGCCGCATCGTGAAGGAGCTGCCGGCCAAGCGCCAGTCGCTGTTCTTCTCGGCGACCATGCCCAAGTCGATCCGCGAGCTGGCCAGCCAGTTCATCCACAACCCGGTGGAAGTGAAGGTGACCCCGGTCGCCACCACGGCGGAGCGTGTCGAGCAGTTCGTCACCTATGTGAACCAGGCCGAGAAGCAGGCGCTGCTGACGATGCAGCTGCGCAACCTCGAGATCGACCGCGCGCTGATCTTCACCCGCACCAAGCATGGTGCCGACCGCGTCGTGCGGCTGCTCGCCGGCAACGGCATCGCGGCGAATGCGATCCACGGCAACAAGAGCCAGCCGCAGCGCGAGCGGGCGCTGGGCGAGTTCCGCTCGGGCAAGGTCAAGCTGATGGTGGCGACCGACATCGCCGCGCGCGGCATCGACGTGTCGGGGGTGAGCCATGTGTTCAACTTCGAGCTGCCGAACGTGCCGGAACAATATGTCCACCGCATCGGCCGCACCGCGCGTGCCGGGGCGGACGGCATCGCGATCAGCTACTGCGCCGATGACGAGCGTCCGTATCTGAAGGACATCGAGCGGCTGACCCGCCAGAAGCTCACCGTGCAGCCGCTGCCGGAGAACTTCATGGCCGAGGCCGACAAGATCAAGTCGACCCGCTCGCCGATGCCGGCGAGCCGCGACGAGCAGAACGGCCGCAACGGCCGCGCGATGCAGCATGCCCAGGGTCGTCGCGGCGACGGCCAGCCGGGCGGTCGCGGGCGTGGCGGTCCGCGCAGCGATGCGCCGCGCGGTGGCGAGCTGCGCCGGGCCGAAGGCGGTCCGCGCAGCGACCAGCCGCGTCGCCAGGAAGGTGCCGGCCATGCCGGTGCCGGGGCCGGCGCGGGTCGCGGTCCGGGTGCACCCAAGCGCAAGTTCAACGCGCGTCCGGCCAGCAGCGGCCAGGGTCGCCCCGGCGGCAATCGCGGCCAGGGCGGCGGCGCCGGCCGCTCGCGCTGAGCTGAGGACAAAGGGCGCCGTCGCTTGCTGCTGCAGGTGACGGCGTCCACCTAGACGATCGTCATCCCCGCGAAGGCGGGGATCCATTGATGGAGACGGCGCGGCGTTTGCTGACTCGTCCTGGCAAATGGATCCCGCCTCCGCGGGGATGACGACTTTTAGGGCGCAGGCAATGCCGTTCGTCCCAACCCGGCACGGCTGTGCCAAAGCCGGTCATTCACCAATTTCGATAAGCTGGCGGCCTCCCCCGCGCGCCCGCTAGCGCTGGTCCCCACAACAGGTGGGAACAGACGATAATGCGCAATGCCCTGATGGCCGCAGCCCTGGCGCTCGGCGCGGTGGTGCCGGCAGCCGCCCATGCCACGGTGGTGATCACCGGCTATGACGACGATCCCGGCTATCTCGCCGCGGACGCGATGGTCTACACCCCCACCGGCTTTGTCGGCTATTGGCCGGGCATGAGCCGCTTCCGCTTCACTGGCACCGAAAACGGCCAGGCGGTGGCGTTCCTCACCTATTGCGCCGATGCCTTCACCGCGATCGGCACCGGCAGCTTCGAGCGCACGGGCATTTCCGCCGTGCTGAGCGACACCACTCGCCAGCAGCAGCTGCTCACCCTGCTCACCCACTCGGACGTCCTGCTCGGCAACGAACAGGACCTGCTCGCCCGCAAGACGATCTCCGCCGCCACCCAGCTCGCGGTGTGGGAGATTCTCGAGGAGCATGGCGGCAGCTACGACACCACCAGCGGCCAGTTCTACACCGTCGGCGGCAACAGCGACGATGCGCGCGCGCTCGCCAATTCGTACCTGACCCAGATCACCACGGGCGGCTGGACCGCGATCGCAGGGCACAAGCTGCAGCTGCTCTTCTCCAAGGACCAGCAGAGCCAGGTGTTCCTGAGCGCGGTGCCGGAACCCTCCAGCTGGGCAACGATGATCGGCGGCTTCGCGCTGGTCGGCGGCATGTTCCGGCGCAAGCGCTCGGCGGTCGCCCGCATCGCCTGACAGCTTCTATGTGCATGATTTCAGGGCAGGCGAGCGCATCGCCTGCCCTTTTTCTTGCCCGCATCCAGACACGCCGAACCACAAAGATGAAACGAGCGTGTGACGTTTCGGCGACTCGGGTTGCATCCCTTCAACCGCGATGCTAGCAGCCCGGCAACCCATCGGGGGCGCAGTATGCGTCGCCCCCCTTTTGTGCATGGGGTCACTTCCGACCCTCCGAGAGGAAACGAATCGCGTGGAGAATTCCGGCGGTATTCAGGCCAGTCTAAGCGGACGCTACGCAACCGCGCTGTTCGAGCTGGCACGTGACGCCAAGGCCATCGAGGCCGTCGAAGCCAGCCTTGCGACCGTGCGGGCGGCGCTCGACGAGTCGCCCGAGTTCAAGGCGCTGACCACCAGCCCGCTGATCGGCCGCAAGGACGCCGGCAAGGCCGTGGCCGCTGCGGCGGGCGCGATGGGCCTGGATGCGACGACGACCAAGTTCCTCGGCGTGCTCGCCGAGAACCGCCGTCTGGCGCAGCTGCCCGCGATCATCCGCACCTTCCGCACGCTGGCGACCAGCCACCGCGGCGAGACGACCGCGGAAGTGACCTCGGCACACCCGCTCGATGCCGAACAGGTCGATGCGCTCAAGCAGCAGCTCCGCACCCGTATCGGCCGCGAGGTCTCGGTCGACCTGTCGGTGGACCCCTCGCTGCTCGGCGGCCTGGTCGTGAAGATCGGCAGCCAGATGATCGATTCGTCGATCAAGACCCGACTGAACTCCCTCGCGCACGCGATGAAAGGCTGAAGGCTAAGAAGATGGATATCCGCGCCGCAGAAATCTCGAAGGTCATCAAGGACCAGATCGCCAATTTCGGCACCGAAGCGCAGGTTTCGGAAATCGGCCAGGTGCTGTCCGTCGGCGACGGCATCGCGCGCATCCACGGGCTGGACAATGTCCAGGCCGGCGAGATGGTCGAATTCGCCAATGGCGTGCAGGGCATGGCGCTCAACCTCGAGGCCGATAACGTCGGCGTCGTGATCTTCGGCTCGGACGCCGAGATCAAGGAAGGCGACACCGTCAAGCGCACCGGCACGATCGTGGACGTCCCCGTCGGCAAGGGCCTGCTCGGCCGCGTCGTCGACGGTCTGGGCAACCCGATCGATGGCAAGGGCCCGATCGAATATACCGAGCGTCGCCGCGTCGAAGTGAAGGCCCCGGGCATCATCCCGCGCAAGTCGGTGCACGAGCCGGTGCAGACCGGCCTGAAGGCGATCGACGCCCTCGTGCCGATCGGCCGTGGGCAGCGCGAGCTGATCATCGGCGACCGCCAGACCGGCAAGACCGCCGTCGCGATCGACACCTTCATCAACCAGAAGGGCCCGAACAGCTCGGGCGACGAAGGCAAGAAGCTCTACTGCATCTACGTCGCGATCGGCCAGAAGCGCTCGACCGTCGCGCAGATCGTCCGCCAGCTCGAAGAGAATGGCGCGATGGAGTATTCGATCGTCGTCGCCGCCACCGCCTCGGAGCCGGCGCCGCTGCAGTTCCTCGCGCCCTATACCGGCTGCGCGATGGGCGAGTTCTTCCGCGACAACGGCATGCACGCCGTGATCGTGTATGACGATCTTTCCAAGCAGGCCGTCGCCTATCGCCAGATGTCGCTGCTGCTCCGCCGTCCGCCGGGCCGCGAAGCCTATCCGGGCGACGTGTTCTATCTCCACAGCCGCCTGCTCGAGCGCGCCGCGAAGATGAACGACGCCAACGGCTCGGGCTCGCTGACCGCGCTGCCGATCATCGAGACCCAGGCAGGCGACGTGTCGGCCTATATCCCGACCAACGTGATCTCGATCACCGACGGCCAGATCTTCCTCGAGACCAACCTGTTCTACCAGGGCATCCGTCCGGCGATCAACGTCGGTCTGTCGGTGTCGCGCGTGGGCTCGTCGGCGCAGACCAAGGCGATGAAGAAGGTGTCGGGCTCGATCAAGCTCGAGCTCGCCCAGTATCGCGAAATGGCCGCGTTCGCGCAGTTCGGTTCGGACCTCGACGCCTCGACCCAGAAGCTGCTGAACCGCGGTGCGCGCCTGACCGAGCTGCTCAAGCAGCCGCAGTTCAGCCCGCTGTCGTTCGAAGAGCAGACCATCTCGATCTTCGCCGGCACCAACGGCTACCTCGACAATGTCGCGGTCAAGGACGTCGTCCGCTTCGAAGCCGCGATGCTCGCGCACTTCCGTTCGCAGCATGCCGATGTGCTCGCCGAGATCCGCGACACCAAGGCTTTCGAGAACGGTACGCGAGACAAGGTGAAGGGCGTGCTCGACGCCTTCACCAAGACCTTCGCCTAAGGGACTGCCGCCGGATGGCCAACCTCAAGGAACTCAAGGGCCGGATCGCCTCGGTCAAGTCGACCCAGAAGATCACCAAGGCCAAGCAGATGGTCGCGGCGGCAAAGCTGCGGAAGGCGCAAGCCGCCGCAGAAGCCGCGCGCCCCTATGCCCAGCGCCTTGAGGGCGTGGTCGCCAGCCTCGCCAGCAAGGTGGGGGCCAGCGACAATGCGCCGCGTCTCCTCGCCAGCACCGGCAAGGCGGACACGCAGCTGCTCATCGTCGCCAATGGCGACAAGGGCCTGTCGGGCGCGTTCAACGCCAACATCGTCAAGGCGGCGATCCTCAAGGCGCGCACGCTGATCGCCGAGGGCAAGACGGTGAAGTTCTACCTCGTCGGCCGCAAGGGTCGCGCGGTGATCGCCCGTACCTTCCCCGGCATGATCGTCGGCCAGTTCGACACGACCGCCGTGCGGACCCCCGGGTACGACGAGGCGCGTGCGATCGCCAAGGACGTGACCGACCGCTTCTTCGCGGGCGAGTTCGACGTGGCGACCCTGTTCTACTCGCACTTCCGCTCGGCGCTGGCCCAGGTGCCGACCGAGCAGCAGCTGATCCCGGTCTCGGTGCCGGAGACGACGGTGGCGAGCGCGGGTGCGTCGGTCGAGTATGAGCCCGACGAAGAGACGATCCTCGCCGATCTGCTGCCGCGCAACCTGACGGTGCAGATCTTCAAGGCGCTGCTGGAGAACCAGGCCAGCGAGCAGGGTGCGTCGATGACCGCGATGGACAACGCCACGCGCAACGC
Source organism: Sphingomonas sp. ABOLE (assembly GCF_003950455.1). Taxonomy (NCBI): domain Bacteria; kingdom Pseudomonadati; phylum Pseudomonadota; class Alphaproteobacteria; order Sphingomonadales; family Sphingomonadaceae; genus Sphingomonas; species Sphingomonas sp. ABOLE. The sequence continues at coordinate 20,639 of NZ_QQWY01000001.1, read as the reverse complement.
CGGCGACCTGATCAACCGTCTGACGATCCAGTATAACCGTTCCCGCCAGGCCGCGATCACGACCGAGCTGGTGGAAATCATTTCGGGCGCCGAAGCGCTCTAAAAGCTGCACGAAGCAAGGAAAGCAACAATGGCAACCGCCGCTGTAGACACCACCCCGACCACGGGCACCAACAATGTCGGCCGCATCAGCCAGGTGATCGGCGCGGTCGTCGACGTGACGTTCGAGAACAACCTGCCGGCGATCCTTTCGGCGCTGGAGACCCAGAACAACGGCAACCGCCTGGTTCTCGAAGTCGCGCAGCATCTGGGCGAGAACACCGTCCGCACGATCGCGATGGACGCGACCGAAGGCCTGACCCGCGGCCAGACCGTGACCGACACCGGCAACCAGATCCAGGTGCCCGTCGGCCCGGCGACGCTCGGCCGCATCCTCAACGTCGTCGGCGAGCCGATCGACGAGCGCGGCCCGGTTGCCACCGACCTCAAGGCGCCGATCCACGCCAAGGCCCCCGAGTTCATCGAGCAGTCGACCGACAGCGCGATTCTCGTCACCGGCATCAAGGTGATCGACCTGCTCGCGCCCTACGCCAAGGGCGGCAAGATCGGCCTGTTCGGCGGCGCCGGCGTGGGCAAGACCGTGCTCATCCAGGAGCTGATCAACAACATCGCGAAGGGCCATGGCGGCACCTCGGTGTTCGCAGGCGTGGGCGAGCGTACCCGTGAGGGCAACGATCTCTATCACGAGTTCCTCGACGCCGGCGTCATCGCCAAGGACGCCGACGGCAACGCGATCTCGGAAGGTTCGAAGGTCGCGCTGGTTTACGGCCAGATGAACGAGCCGCCGGGCGCCCGCGCCCGCGTCGCGCTGTCGGGCCTGACGATCGCCGAATATTTCCGCGACGTCGAAGGCCAGGACGTGCTGTTCTTCGTCGACAACATCTTCCGCTTCACCCAGGCGGGCGCGGAAGTGTCGGCACTGCTCGGCCGTATTCCCTCGGCGGTGGGCTATCAGCCGACCCTGTCGACCGACATGGGCGCGCTGCAGGAGCGCATCACCTCCACCACCAAGGGTTCGATCACCTCGGTGCAGGCCGTGTACGTGCCCGCCGACGATCTTACCGACCCGGCACCGGCCACGTCGTTCGCCCACCTCGACGCGACGACCGTGCTCAACCGCGCCATCTCCGAACTGGGCATCTACCCGGCGGTGGATCCGCTCGACTCGACCAGCCGCGTGCTCGAGCCGCGCGTCGTCGGCCAGGAGCATTACGAGACGGCACGTGCGGTGCAGGCGATCCTGCAGAAGTACAAGTCGCTGCAGGACATCATCGCGATCCTGGGCATGGACGAGCTTTCCGAAGAGGATAAGCTGACCGTCGCCCGCGCCCGCAAGATCCAGCGCTTCCTTTCGCAGCCGTTCCACGTCGCCGAAGTGTTCACCGGCATTCCGGGCGCCTTCGTGCAGCTGGAAGACACGGTGCGTTCGTTCAAGGCGGTGGTCGACGGCGAATATGACCATCTGCCGGAAGCGGCCTTCTACATGGTCGGCGGCATCGACGACGCGATCGCCAAGGCCAAGAAGCTCGCCGACGAGGCGTAAGACTACCACGACTAGCCCCTCCCCTTTTAGGGGAGGGGTTGGGGTGGGGCGCGAGCGCAAGCGAGCGTCCCGTAGCCCCAGCGAATACCGACGTCGGAGGCGAACAGCCCCCACCCCAACCCCTCCCCTAAAGGAGAGGGGCTTAGGAAGAACCGAGATGCTGCACTTCGAACTCGTCACCCCGGAACGTCTCGTCCGCTCGGAAGACGTCCATATGGTCGTCGTCCCCGGAAGCGAGGGCGATTTCGGCGTGCTCGAAGGCCATGCGCCGATCATGTCGACGATCCGCGACGGCAATATCGAGCTGTACAAGGCAGGCGCCACCACGCCCGAGCTGATCCGCGTCGAAGGCGGCTTCGCCGAGGTCAACGAGCGCGGCCTGACCGTTCTCGCCGAACGCGCCGAATAAGCCCGGCACCCAGTCGCCGGCCTGCAACAGCCCCGCGCGAGCGGGGCTGTTTGCGTTTGGGGCGCCGCGCATAGTTAGCCAAATCGCAAGGCTTCTCCTTTAGTCCCCGTGTCTTCTGGAGGACTGAAGTTCGATGAGCGCGTTCGGGCGTCGTGGCGGCATTGGGGGGGGAACCGGCGGACGTCCGACCTTTGGCGTCGCGCGGCCGATGCAGGGCGGCGGCTTCCAGCGCCCCGAGCCGCTGCCGCTCGGCGGTGAGCAGTTCCCCCCGCTCGATTCGGTCCCCCTGCCCGGCCAGCACTTCGCCGACCCGATGCTCGAGCGCGACCCGCTCGGCCCCAGCGCCGCCAGCGCCGACGCGATGCAGCGGCTCGCCGATCGCCAGGCCGCGCCCGCCGACCAGGGCAGCTCGCGCAACGAGGGCTTCGAGGCCTCGATCCACCGCATCAAGGAACAGGTGCTGCCGCGCCTGCTCGAGCGCGTCGATCCCGAGGCGGCGGCGACGCTGAGCAAGGACGAGCTCGCCGAGGAATTCCGCCCGATCATCGGCGAGGTGCTCGCCGAGCTCAAGCTGACCCTCAACCGGCGCGAGCAGTTCGCGCTGGAAAAGGTGCTGGTCGACGAGCTGCTCGGCCTAGGCCCGCTGGAAGAGCTGCTCGCCGACGCCGCCGTCACCGACATCATGGTCAACGGCCCCGAGCAGACCTATGTCGAGCGCAAGGGCAAGCTGGAGCTGGCCAACATCCAGTTCCGCGACGAGGAGCATCTGTTCCAGATCGCCCAGCGGATCTGCAATTCGGTCGGCCGCCGCGTCGACCAGACCACCCCGCTCGCCGACGCGCGCCTCAAGGACGGCAGCCGCGTCAACGTGATCGTGCCCCCGCTCAGCTTGCGCGGTACCGCGATCTCGATCCGTAAATTCTCCGCCAAGCCGATCACGCTCGACATGATGGCCAAGGGCGGATCGATGTCCGAGAAGATGGCGACCGCGCTCAAGATTGCGGGGGCCAGCCGGTTCAACATCGTCATCTCGGGCGGCACCGGCTCGGGCAAGACGACGATGCTCAACGCGATCTCGAAGATGATCGACCCCGGCGAGCGCGTGCTGACGATCGAGGACGCCGCCGAACTCCGCCTGCAGCAGCCGCACTGGCTGCCGCTGGAGACTCGGCCGGCGAATCTGGAAGGCCAGGGCGAGATCTCGATTCGCGACCTCGTCAAGAACGCGCTGCGCATGCGCCCCGATCGCATCATTCTCGGCGAAATCCGCGGCGCCGAGTGTTTCGACATGCTCGCCGCGATGAACACCGGTCACGACGGCTCGATGTGCACCCTCCACTCGAACAGCCCGCGCGAGGCGCTGGCGCGGATGGAGAACATGGTGATGATGTCGGACATCAAGGTGCCCAAGGAAGCGATCAGCCGCCAGATCGCCGATTCGGTCGACCTGATCATCCAGGTGAAGCGCCTGCGCGACGGCAGCCGCCGGGTGACCAACGTCACCGAAGTGATCGGCATGGAAGGCCCGGTGATCGTCACCCAGGAGCTGTTCAAGTTCGAATATCTCGACGAGGGCACCGACGGGAAGATCATCGGCGAGTATCGCTCGATGGGCCTGCGCCCCTATACGCTCGACAAGGCCAAGCAGTTCGGCTTCGATCAAGCGCTGCTCGAGGCGTGCCTCTGAAAATCCCCCTCCCGCTTGCGGGAGGGGAGACAGAAGCCTCACCCCGCGTGCAAGGCGACGCTGACCAGCACCAGCGCGGCGAACAGTCCGGCCATCTGGATCGCCATCCACGGCACCCAGCCGACCTGCTCGAGGTTGCGCCGCGTGCGGCGGCGATGCTCGGCCACCCCGGCGACAATCGCGATCAGCAACGCAACCCCCGCAGCGATCCAGAATTGTAGTTGCATCGTCACCTTGTTGCGTCACAGTCGCACATCGATAGCAGGGAGCCATCGCGTATGCGCCATCGTCTTGTAGCCGTCGCCGCCATCACCACCCTCGCCGCCGTCGCCAGCGTTGCTGCGCAGCAACCCGCGTCGCTGCGCCAGGCGATCGACGCCGCGGTCGCGGCGCCCAGCCGCACCCCCGCCAATAGCGCGCGCGACAAATATCGCCACCCCGCCGAAACGCTCGCCTTTTTCGGCGTGAAGCCCGGCGACACGGTCGTGGAGATCTGGCCGAGCGGCGGCTGGTATACCGAGATCCTCGCCCCGCTCACCAAGGGCAAGGGCACGCTCTATGCGGCGGTGCCGAGCGGCAACGCCAAGGGCGTCGAGGCGCTGAAGGCGAAGGACGCCGCGCTGTACGGCCCGATTCGCGTGGTGAGCTTCCCCGCCGCCGCGGGCCAGGCCAAGGTGCCGGACGGCACGGCGGACGTGGTCCTCACCTTCCGCAACGTGCACAACTGGCGGATGGGCTATCAGCAGAGCGGCCAGGATTATTCGCCCGAGGCGTTCAAGCAGATGTACGCGATGCTCAAGAAGGGCGGCACGCTCGGCATCGAGGACCATCGCCTGCCCGAGAGCGCCAGCGACGAGCGCGAGACCAAGAGCGGCTATATCAAGGTCTCGACCGTGCGCCGACTCGCCGAGGCGGCGGGCTTCAAGTTCGTCGGCGCGTCAGAAGTGAATGCCAACAAGGCCGATACCGCCGACTGGCCGAACGGCGTGTGGACGCTGCCGCCCAGCTATGCGCTGAAGGACCAGGACCGGGCCAAATACGCCGCGATCGGCGAAAGCGACCGCATGACGCTCAAGTTCCGCAAGCCCTGATGCTGCACGCTACGCCATCCGCAACGGCGGATGGCGTAGCGGCATGCCTAAGAAGGTTTTTTCGGGCTGACCGCGAGTTTCCCGAAGGTCATGTAGATCAGCGTGGGCCCCGACTTTCCGCGATACGTACCCGTTGCGCCTGCCAGGTACGAGGCCACCGCGGTAAACTGCCACGCCTCTCCTTCGGTGCACGACACCTTGCGTGTGGTGTATTGCGAAAGATTCTGCAGTTCGCCGAACTGCCGCGCCAGCTTCGCATCGGCGCGCCGGCTTTCCGGTATCGAGGGATGGTCCCACGCCCACAGGAAGGTGCCGTCGCGCGTGTTGTAGGTGCCGATGACCTGAACCGGCGCGCTGGCGACATAACTTGGGGCAGTGAAGCGAATGAACCCTTCGTCGAGGTCGACGCTCCAGTCGAACGCCTCTCGACCCACCATGTGCTGGAAGACTTCGGTCTTCAACGCGATTTCAGCATTGGCTCTGGCAAAAACCAGTTCCTTGGCTTGATGCACGCGCTCCCGTGGGTCATCCGGCACGACCGGCGCCCCGAACAGCAGCGTTGCCAGCGCACCGAGCCATAGCGTCATGCATCGCTACTCCCGATTTTGATGGGCGCGGGACCGCGCGTGGCACCACGCCCGCGCTGCCCTTACTTCCCCAGCTTCTCGATCTTTTCCTGCAGCCGGGCCAGCTCGGCCTTGAGCGACGACACGTCGCCGTCGCTGCTCGCCTCGGGCGCAGCCGGCGCTGCGGCAGGCGCAGCACCGGGCGTCGGATTCGCCGCGCCGCCCGGCTGGAAGGCGCTCGCCGCCGCTTCGAACATCGCCATGTTGCGCTTGGCGATCTCCGCGAAGGGGGAGTTGGCGAAGGCGCCCTCGACCGCCGACTTGAACTGTTCCTGGTTGCGGCGGAAGCTGTCCATCGACGCTTCGAGATAGCCCGGCACCATCGCCTGCATCGAATCGCCATACAGCGAAATGAGCTGGCGCAGGAAGTTCACCGGCAGCATCGTCTGGCCGCGGGCTTCCTCTTCCATGATGATCTGGGTGAGGACGTTATGGGTGATGTCCTCCTCGGTCTTGGCGTCGACGACCTTGAAGTCGCGGCCTTCGCGCGTCATCGCTGCGAGATGCTCGAGCGTGATGTAGGACGAAGTCTCGGTATTGTAGAGCCGGCGGTTCGCGTATTTCTTGATAATGACCGGACCGCTTCCAGGTGCAGCTTTCTTCATGGGGAACCCCGCGCGTGACAGATGCGCACCTAACTACAGTTTCTGACGCGCCGCAACACGGACCGCGCCCTTTGCCGCTTTTTCTCGCATTGCTGCGCAACGAAACGGCAGCATCGCCGGAAAGGCGGGCAGCCGCACTGGCAGGTCTTGCCGCCTATCAGCGTGCCCCGCGCCCCGCGCCGCGCCCCGAAAAGCCCATCATTGCGCGCGCCGGCCGCGCCGTGCTGCGCGATTATGGCGGGCATGGGCAGCCCGTCGTGTTCGTCCCCTCGCTGATCAACCCGCCGGTGGTGCTCGATCTCGCCCGCGGCAATTCGCTGCTGCGCTGGCTTTCGCGCCAGGGCGTGCGCCCGCTGCTGGTCGATTGGGGGAGCCCGGCGCCGGACGAAGCCCAGCTCGACGTCAACGGCCATGTCGAGCGCTTGCTGCTCCCCCTGCTGCAGCAGTTGCGGCGCCCGCCGGTGCTGGCGGGCTATTGCCTGGGCGGCACCATGGCGATCGCGGCGGCGCAGGCGATCGAGACCGCCGGCCTCGTCACCATCGCCGCGCCCTGGCACTTCGCCGGCTATGGCGCGGCACTGGAGCGGTTCGCGGCGCTCTGGGACGGGGCCTATCCCACCTGCGAGCGGCTGGGCGTGGTGCCGATGGAGGTACTGCAGGCCGGCTTCTGGCAGCTCGACCCCCGCCGCACGATCGTGAAGTACGAGCGCTTCGGCCGCCTCCGCCCGCGCGACCCGGAAGCGCGCGCCTTCGTCGTGCTCGAGGATTGGGCCAATGCCGGCGCGCCGCTCAGCTTCGGCGCCGGTCGCCAGCTGTTCGACGACTTCCTCTCGGCCGACCTGCCCGGCAGCGGCCGCTGGGAGGTCGCGGGCATCACCGCGCGGCCCGAGACGCTGACCGTCCCCGCCCTCTCGCTGATCTCCACCACCGATCGCATCGTTCCCGCCGCCAGCGCCGCGCGGCTGGGCGAGGTGCGCGAGATGACGCTCGGCCATGTCGGCATGATCGTCGGCGGCCGCGCGCGAAAGGCGGTGTGGGCGCCGCTTGCCGACTGGTTAACCGCGCTTCCCCGCACTAGATAGCGAGCAAACACACCCCAGGAGACCAGCATGACCGACGTCGTGATCACTGCCGCCAAGCGTACCCCGGTGGGCAGCTTTCTCGGTGCCTTCGCCGCCACCCCCGCGCACGAGCTTGGCCGCGTCGCGATCGAGGCCGCCCTCGCCGAATCGGGCGTGAAGGGCGAGGAAGTCTCCGAAGTCATTCTCGGCCAGGTGCTCACCGCCGCGCAGGGCCAGAACCCCGCCCGCCAGGCATCGATGCACGCGGGCGTGCCCAAGGAAGTGCCGGCGTGGAGCGTGCAGCAGGTCTGCGGTTCGGGCCTGCGCGCGGTGGCGCTCGGCTTCCAGTCGATCCGCAACGGCGACGCCGACATCATTGTCGCGGGCGGCCAGGAATCGATGTCGATGAGCACCCACGCCCAGTCGCTGCGCCCGGGCACCAAGATGGGCGACCTGAGCCTAGTCGACACGATGATCAAGGACGGCCTGACCGACGTGTTCAACGGCTATCACATGGGCATCACCGCCGAGAATCTCGCCGAACAGTACCAGGTCACCCGTAGCGAGCAGGACGCCTTCGCGGTGCGCTCGCAGAACCTCGCCGAGAAGGCGCGTGCAGACGGCCGCTTCAAGGACGAGATCGCGCCGGTCACCGTCAAGACCCGCAAGGGCGAGACGATCGTCGCCGACGACGAATATATCCGCGCCGGCGCGACGGTGGACAGCGTCGCCGGCCTCAAGCCCGCGTTCAAGAAGGACGGCACCGTCACCGCCGCCAACGCCTCGGGCCTCAACGACGGCGCCGCGGCGCTGGTGCTGATGCGCCGCGAGGAAGCCGAGAAGCGCGGCGCGCCGATCCTCGCCACCATCCGCAGCTGGGCGAGCACCGGCGTCGACCCGTCGATCATGGGCATCGGCCCGGTCACCGCGAGCCGCAAGGCGCTGGAAAAGGCCGGCTGGACGATCGCCGACCTCGACCTGATCGAAGCCAACGAGGCGTTCGCCGCACAGGCGCTGTCGGTCGGCAAGGAGCTGGGCTGGGATGCGGACAAGGTGAACGTCAACGGCGGCGCGATCGCGATCGGCCACCCGATCGGCGCCTCGGGCGCGCGCATCCTCACCACCCTGCTCCACGAGATGAACAAGCGTGACGCCAAGAAGGGCCTGGCGACGCTGTGCATCGGCGGCGGCATGGGCATCGCGATGTGCGTCGAGCGCGATTGAGCCTTCAGCGCCGCACCGAGCAGCATGGAGCCGGGGCGAAAGCCCCGGCTGTTTTCGTTGCGGCACGGCCGGGCGACACGTGCGCCATTTCTTAAGCAAGTGTTTGAAATTTAATTACGTCCCCTTTAGACATTTTGGCAACAATTCGTTGCAAGCTGTGGCACCACTGCAACAGCCCGTAACAAAGATGTAAAATTCGCAACCAAACCCCTTGTAAGAATCGTGCCGGAGAGGATCAAAGCCCCGTCAGGCATCCCGCCTGTGAGGGGCAACTCATGAAATTTTCCAAGCTATTGGGCGCGACGGCGCTGGTCGGAAGCGCAATGCTGATCCCGACCATGGCACTGGCGCAGACCACGCCGCAGGATGAAAGCGGTGCAGCCGCTGCCGACGAAGACACGTCGATCGTCGTGACCGGTTCGCGCCTGCGCTCGGCCAATCAGGATTCGCCGGTTCCGATCACCACGGTTACCGCCGAGCAGATCGCCAACAGCGGCCGCATCTCGGTGGGCGACGTGCTCAACACGATGCCGCAGCTGCGCAGCACCGTCGGTTCGCAGAACTCGACTTCGGGCCTCGGCCGCCGCGGCCAGAACTTCCTCGATCTTCGCGGCCTGGGCACCTCGCGCACGCTGACGCTGATCAACGGCCGTCGCCAGGTCACCAGCGACATCATCAACAACGGCAACGCCGTCGACGTGAACACGATTCCGCTCGACCTGATCGAGCGCGTCGAGATCGTCACCGGCGGCAAGTCCGCCGTGTACGGTTCGGACGCGATCTCGGGCGTCGTCAACTTCATCCTGCGGGATCATTTCGACGGTCTCCAGCTCAATGCCCGCGCCGGCGTGAGCAACTATGGCGATGCCGGCAACCAGACCGTTTCGCTGCTGGCGGGCAAGAACTTCGCCGAGGGCCGCGGCAACATCGTCGTCGCTGCGGAATATTCGCACCAGTCGGATTACTATGCTTCCGACCGTCCGGCGCTGCGCCACAACGACGGGTTCGTCGTGGTCGACACCGACACTGGCGCCTCGTCCGACGACGTGCCGGATCGCCTCTTCTTCCGTGATCTGCGCAGCACCACCATCTCGCTGGGCGGCCAGCTGGGCTTCCGCTACGGCAACGCCGGCAGCCGCCCGTGCGGCACCGACGCGGTCGGCAATGCCTTCACCTGCGCCTATCTGTTCCAGCCGGGCGGTACCCTCACGCCGCAGACCGGCCTGCGCGTCGGCCTCGGCCCGAACGGCAGCTTCGTCGGCGGCAACGGCTCGACCAGCCGCGAAGGCAAGCTGCTGGTGTTGTCGCCCAACGTGAAGCGCTACGCGTTCAATGCGCTGGGCCATTTCGAAGTGTCGAGCGCGTTCGTGCCGTTCTTCGAAGCGAAGTATGTCCGCACCGAAGCCTTCGGTTCGCAGAGCGGACCGTTCTTCTCGCAGGGCCAGACGCTCAGCGATCAGGTCGCGGGCACCGGCCTCAGCGACCTGTCCTATTTCAGCAACGGTCGCGTGAACCGCGAAGGCATCCGCCTCGACAACCCGTACCTCAACAGTGCCGCGCGGAGCACGATCGCCGCACAGCTGCAGGCAGCGATCGCAACGGGCGTCAATCCGAACACCGGCGCTGCGATCAACGCTGCGCAGCAGGCGGCGTCGCTGGCGCAGGTCGCGGCGGGCACCTATCGCTTCTCGCTGCGTCGCAACTGGGTCGATCTCGGTACGCGCGACGAGAACATCAAGCGCGAGGTGTACCGCTTCGTCGGCGGCGTCCGCGGCGAGATCGCCAGCAGCTGGCACTATGAAGTGTCGGCCGAATACAGCGAGCATCGCGAAACCAACGTCATCCAGGGCAACGTCAATCGCCAGCGCTTCCTGCTCGCGAACGACACGACCCGCGATGCCAATGGCAACATCGTCTGCCGTTCGCAGGTCACCCCGGCCTATGCCGGCAGTGATCGCGCCGGCAACCCGGCGGTCCTCGCGGCGGACGTCGCGGCCTGCGTGCCGCTCAATCCGTTCGGCGAAGGCTCGGTGAGCAGCGCAGCGCGCAACTATCTGCTGATGAACACCACCGCCACCGGCAGCGCGACGCAGTTCGTCGCCAACGGCTACGTCGCCGGCAACCTGTTCGAACTGCCCGGCGGCGCGGTGAGCCTTGCGGTCGGCGGCGAATATCGTCGCGAGACGCTGCGCTACGACCTCGATCCGCTGACCCAGGCCGGCTACGCGTTCTACAACGCGATCCCGTCCTTCCGTTCGCCGGCGTTCGAAGTGAAGGAAGCCTTCGGCGAAATCTCGATCCCGATCCTCAAGGACGTGCCGTTCTTCCAGGAACTGACCGCGAGCGGTTCGGGCCGTGTCTCGGACTATCGTGGCGCGACCGGCACCGTGTTCACCTATAGCGGCGACGCGATCTGGCGCCCGGTGCGCGATTTCGGCTTCCGCGGCAGCTATTCGCGTGCGGTGCGTGCGCCGTATGTGGGCGATCTTTACGCGGTCGCGGGGCAGAACTTCACCCCCGCCCCGGCGGATCCCTGCTCGCTGCGCAACATCAACACCGGGTCGGCCAACCGCAAGGCGAACTGCGCTGCGGCTGGCATCCCGGCCTCGTACGACTATGTCTACACCTCGTCGCTACAGATTCTCAGCGGCGGCAATCCGAACCTGAAGGAAGAAAGCTCGCGTTCCTGGACGCTGGGCGGCATCTTCGAGCCGCACTGGGTGCCGGGTCTGTCGATCTCGGGCGACTATTACGACATCACGGTCAAGAACGTGATCACGTCGCCGTCGGTGCAGGCCGCACTGAACGCCTGTTATGACGCGCCGTCGCTGAACAACCAGTTCTGCGGTCTCTTCCAGCGTGCGGGTGCCAATGGTGGTCCGAACGGCGAGCAGCCGTTCCGCATCATCGAGGGTTCGTATCAGGACGCGCCCCAGAACTATGCCCGCTACAAGGCGCGCGGCATCGACGCGAACGTCACCTACAACCACCGGTTCGACTGGGGCCTGGTGCGGATGCGGGGCGAGTGGACCCATGTGATCCAGCGCGACAACTTCACCGATCCGTCGCGTCCGAACTACGCGAACGTCATCACCGGCGAGTTGAACGATCCGCAGGACCGCTTCACCGTCGACACCGATGTGACGTTCGGCAAGTTCACGATTGGCCACACGCTGCGCTACATCAGCGGCATGTACCTGAACACGTTCGAGGACTATAACAGCGTCAACGGCGAGCCGCCGCAGAACCCGGACTATGCGGACATCCGCATGTATCCTTCGGTCGTCTACAACGACGTCCGCTTTGCGCTCGAGGTGAACAAGAGCTTCAACCTCTATGGCGGCGTGAACAACGTTGCGGACAAGAACCCGCCCTACGGCCTCACCGGCGTGGGCACGGGCTCGGGCCTCTACGACAACCGTGGTCGCTTCTTCTACATGGGCTTCCGCGCCAACTTCTGATCGCGGAAACCGCAGCATCGGGCCGGAAGGAGCAATCCTTCCGGCCTTTTTTTTGGCCGCCCCGCCGGGCTAGAAGCAGCCATGCACCGCAACCCAATCGACCTCGCCTTGTCCCTCGCCAGTGCCGGCAAGACCGAGCAGGCCTGCACGCTCCTCGCCGATGCCGGTGCGCAGGGCAGCGCCGAGGCCTGGATGCAACTGGCCGTCTGGTACCTGATCGGCGCACCCGTTCCGCGCGACCTCGATCGCGCGCGCACCTGCCTCGCCAAGGCGGTGGCGATCGGCCATGTCGACGGTGCGCTGATGGAAATCGCGCTGCTCGCCAACGGCAATGGCGGCCAGACTGCGCCCGATTGGCCGCGCGCGCTGCGGGCGCTCGACATCGCCGCGCAAAACGATCCGGTCGCGGCGGCACAGCGGGCATTGCTCGCGAACATGGCGCTCCGGCCCGACGGTACCCCGCTGGCCACACCCGTCGGCGAAATACTCCACGACGCGCCCCGGCTGCAGCGCTTCCCAAGGCTGCTCACCCCCGAGGAATGCGCCCACCTCGCCACGACGGCGCAGCCGCTGCTCGAGCCTTCCTTCGTGCTCGATCCGCGCAGCGGGCGGCCCATGCCGCACCCGATCCGCACCTCGGACGGCGGCGCGATCGGGCCGACGCGCGAGGATCTGGTCGTGCGCGCCATCAACCTGCGTATCGCGGCGGCAACCGGCACCGACGTGCAGAACGGCGAGCCGCTGACCGTGCTGCGCTATGCGCCCGGCCAGCAATATCGCCGCCACCTCGATACGATCGCCGGGGCCGCCAACCAGCGGATGGCGACGCTGATCCTCTATCTCAACCAGGGCTTTGCCGGCGGCGAGACAAGCTTCCCGGCGATCGGTGTCACCGTCCAGCCGCGTGCGGGCGATGCCATCCTGTTCGAGACGCTGCTGCCGGATGGGTCACCCGATCCGCAGCTGGTGCACAGCGGCGAGCCGGTCCGAGCCGGGGCGAAATGGATCGCGACGCGCTGGATCCGGCAGGCGCCGGTCGATCCCTGGACGCTCGCCGCGGGCTGATCAGGCCCAGACCCGATCGAACCGCGCGCCGAGCCCGGTGAGCAGCTCATATTGCGACAATCCGCTCAGCGCCGCGGTCTGCGGCAGGGCATAGTCCATCGCCACCCAGTCGCCTTCGGCGAGATCGGGCGCGGCATCGACGCAGAGCGCGGTCAGGTCCATCGAGACGCGGCCGACCACCGGCAACACAGCGTCTCCAGCGTGCGCGCCCCCCTTGTTCGAGAAGCAGCGCAGATAGCCGTCGGCATAGCCGAGGTTGAGGATCGCGACTTCCATGTCGTGCGGCGCGGTGTAGGTGGCGTTGTAGCCGATCGTCTCGCCGGCCGGCACCCGCCGGCGCTGGAGGATCTGCGCCTCGGGCGTGACCACCTGGCGGATGCCGGCATGCGCCTGCCGCTGGCGGCCGCCATAGAGCGCGATGCCGGGGCGGGTGAGATCGAAATGATAGTCCGGTCCCAAGGCGATGCCCGCGCTGTTGGCGAGGCTCATCCGTCGTGCTGACGTCCGCCCGGCGAGCGCAGCGAAGCTGTCGCGCTGGCGGGCGTTGAGCGGCACGTCCTCGTCGGCGGAGACGAGGTGGCTCATCAGCGTGTCGATCGTCAGCCCGTCGAGCAGCCCGTCCGCCACGTGCTGCGGGGACACGCCCAGCCGGTTCATGCCGGTATCGACCATCACGTCGCACGCGCCCCCGCCCGCGTCGCGCCAGCGCCGGACCTGCTCGACGCTCGCCAGCACCGGCCGCGCGTTGGCCGGGCGCTCGGCCAGGTCCTCGGCGCGCACGCCGTGCAGCACCGAAATCGATACGCCCAGACCGGCGACGTCCCGCGCCTCGGCCCAGGTGGCGACGAAGACGTCGCGGCAGCCCGCCGCCGCCAGCCGCGCGACCACGCCGCGTGCGCCCAGCCCATAGCCGTTCGCCTTCACCGCCGCGCCGCACGCCGCCGCACCGCTCAGGTGCGACAGCAGCGTCCAGTTGGCGGTGAGGGCGGCAGCATCGAGGCGGAGGCGGAGGGGGGAGTCGGTCATCCCCCGTCGGTTAGCGCCGCGCCGCGCGAAGCGCCACCGTCTCGCGCAGCCCGAACGCGGTCACCACCAGCGCCATCGCCACCACCGCGAAGGTATACCACAGCCCGGCATAGGGGTTGCCGGTGCGCGCGACGATGTAGTGGCTGATGAAGGGCAGGAAGCCGCCGAAATAGCCGGTGCCGATATGATAGGGGATCGACATCGACGAATAGCGGATCCGGCTGGGGAACATCTCGCTCAGCAGCGCCGCGACCGGACCATAGGTGGCGCCGCACAGCGCCATCAGCACCGTCATCGCCACCAGGATCATCGCGATGTCGATCGGCTCGGGCACGATGCGATCGAAGCGATAGCCGGCATATTCGAGCGCGGCCGTCACCGCCTTGGGGTCGTTGCTCTCGACGACCTGGCCGCCGATGGTGACGACCACGGTGGGCGCCTCGGCGGTCTTGTAGCTGACTCCCAGCCGCGAGAGATGGTCGAGCATCCGCCAGCATTCGTCGGCCTGGGTGGTAGCGAAGGGGTCATAGGCGCAGCGCGGCCCGGCGACGATCACCGGCTCCCGCTTCGATGCCTTGGCGAGGCCGGGGTTCGCGGCGCTGCCGATCACGTAGAAACAGGGGAAGAGCAGCACCAGGGTCAGCGCATAGCCGATCACGATCGGCGGCTTGCGGCCGACCCGGTCCGACAGCTTGCCGAACCATATGAAGAAGCCCACGCCGATCACCGCGCCCGCGCCGGTGATCAGCTGCGCCGCGGTCTGGTCGAGCCGCATCGGGCCCGAGAGGAAGGCGAGCACCGAGAACATTGCGGTGTACCACACCACGGTCAGCCCGCCGGCGATGCCGAACAAGGCGACGAGCAGCCGCTTCTTGTTGCCCGGATAGGTGAAGCTCTCGACGAACGGGTTGCGCGCGGTCTCGCCCGCTTCCTTCATCGCCTTGAACACCGGGCTTTCGGAGAGGCGCACGCGCATCCACACCGAGATGGCAAGCAGCAGCAGCGAGAAGAGGAAGGGCAGCCGCCAGCCCCAGCTTTCCCACACGCCGGCGGCGGCGAAGCGGAACAGCAGCACCACCGCGAGACTGAGGATGAAGCCGCCGACCACGCTGGCCTGGATGAAGCTGGTATAGTGCCCCGCCCGCCCCTCGGGCGAATGCTCGGCGACGAAGATCGCCGCGCCGCCATATTCGCCGCCCAGCGCCAGCCCCTGCGCGATGCGCAGCACCAGGATGACGATCGGCGCGGTCGCCCCGATCTCGCGATAGCCGGGGATCAGGCCGATGCCGGCGGTGGCCAGCCCCATCACCGTGATGGTGACGAGGAAGGTATATTTGCGCCCCATCCGGTCGCCGAGATAGCCGAACAGCACCGCGCCGAGCGGGCGGAAGCCGAAGCCGATCGCGAAGGTCGCCCAGGAGAGCAGGGTCGCGAGATTCTCGTTACCCGAGGGAAAGAAGGTGCGGCCGAGGACACCGGTGGCGGTCAGCGTGCCCCAGATGAAGAAGTCATACCATTCGAACACGGTGCCCAGCGACGACGCGCCGATCACCATCCGCATCTCGCTGGCGCTCGGTTCGCAAACCTCGTCGGCCATCCTCTATGTCCCCCGCCTGTCTCGCTGTGCTTCTACAGGAGTCGCACGGGGGAGCAATCTGTCAGGCGCGACGCCCCAGCGTCTTGAACATGAGGGTGATCCGCGCGGCATCGGGGCCGGCGGCGTAGATCGGCCGTGCGGCATGCGGAATGGTGCCGGGGAAGATCACCAGCCGATCGGGCTTGGGCACCACCGCCTTCACCACTTCGCTGCCGCTGCGGTTGAAGAACAGCGTCTCCCCGCCCTGGTCGGCGTTCCACCCCGCCTGGGGATAATAGATCGCGGTGAGGTGTTCCTTGCAGTCCGAATCGAGATGGACGCCGCCGCCGACCCCCGCCGGCATGCGGTTGGCATAGCAGCGCGACAGCCGCTGGGCGCGGAGCGGCTTGTGCAGCAGCATGTCCCACACCTCGGCGATCAGCGGCGCGGCGGCCTGGAGCTCGTTGCCGATCGCATTGGGATCGCGATCCTCCTGCGCGCTCTTCTGATAGCCGGCGAAATGCTTGTAGAAATAGCGCGGCGCATCGGGCGCGCCCGAGGAATAGGCGCCGTGCGCCCAGCCCGGCTGGTCGAGATAGTCCCAGACGCGCTGGCGGCGCGCATCGCCGAGGAAATTGTCGAGTACGCGAATGTCGTTCAACTGGCCGGTCCTTGCACCACGCCCGGCAGGGCCGTTGCGGCTTACAGGGGCAAGGTTAACAGCGGGTTAGGCGTGCCTCAGAGCACCAGTTCCGCCTTGAGGAAATCGACGAACGAACGCACCCGCAGCGCCAGCCGCGCATGGCCGACGAACAGCGCATGGATGTCCTCCCCGTCCCCAGGGTTGAACGCCGCGAGCAGCTCGACCAGCCGCCCGGCGGCAAGGTCGGCAGCGACATGGAAGCGGCCCATGCGCGCGATGCCGCCGCCCGCCAGCGCCATCAGCCGCACCGCCTCGCCCGAATTGGCGAGGAACGGCCCGTCCATCGTCCGCTGCACCACGGCGCCGTCGATGCGGAACGGCCAGCTGTCGATCGAGCGGCGGAAGTTGAAGCGCAGGCAGGTGTGCGCATCCAGATCGTTCGGGTGCCGCGGCGTGCCGCAGCGCGCGAGATAGTCGGGACTCGCGACCACCACCATCGTACTGCGCCCGAGCTTCGCCGCCTTGATGCCGGTATCGCGCAACGGTCCCACGCGGATCGCGACATCGGCACGCTCCTCGACCAGCTCGACCAGCGCGTCGGATAGTGTGAGGTCCACCGTCACCCCCGGATGCGCCCGCAGATAGGCGGGCAGGATCGGGATCAGGAACTGCATGCCCAGCGGCACCGAGGCATTGACCCGGAGCGGCCCGCGCGGGACCTGGTCGCGCTCGAAGCTGTGCTCGATCGCGTCGATCTCCGCCATCAGCCCGGCGACGCGGGCATGATAGGCTTGGCCCTCGGGGGTCAGCGCCAGCGCGCGGGTGGTGCGGGTGGCGAGCTGGACGCCGAGCCGCGCTTCCAGCCGGGTCATGCCGCGGCTGACGGCGGAGGGGGTGATGCGCAGCGCCTTGGCGGCACCCGCAAGGCTGCCCTCGGCCGCCACCGCCAGGAACATCTCCATCTCGCCAAGCCGATTGTCCATCCATGATTCCGATGCACTTCTGTGATGCTGCCTGGCAATCTACTCAGCAATGCGGGCGACGCCTACTTCTCGTTCCGACATTGGAAGGAGATACTCCCATGGACCTGCAGCTTACCGGCAAGACCGCCCTCGTCACCGGCTCCACCGCCGGCATCGGCCTCGCCATCGCCGAACGGCTCGCCCAGGAAGGCGTGGCGGTGACGATCACCGGCCGCAGCCAGGCCAAGCTCGACGAGGCCGCCGCGCGCATCGCCAAGCTCGGCACCGTAAACCCCGTCCTCGCCGACCCCGCGACGGCCGAAGGCGCGGCGACGCTGATCGCGGCGGTTCCCGACACCGACATCCTCGTCAACAATCTCGGCATCTACGAAGCCAAGCCCTTCACCGAGATCAGCGACGAAGACTGGCACCATCTGTTCGAGGTCAACGTGGTCAGCGGCGCACGGCTGGCGCGGCATTATTTCCCGCGGATGCTGGCGCGCGATTGGGGCCGGGTACTATTCATCGCCAGCGAAAGCGCGCTCGTGATCCCCAGCGAGATGATCCACTATGGCATGACCAAGACGGCGCAGCTCGCCATCTCCCGCGGCCTTGCCGAGCAGACCCGCGGCACGGGCGTGACGGTCAATGCGGTGCTGCCGGGGCCGACGCGTTCGGAAGGCATCGTCGAGTTCATCCGCTCGGTGGTCGACAACAGGGATGCGCCGGAAGCCGAGCGCGAGGCCGCGTTCTTCGCCAAGCTGCGCCCGCTGTCGCTGATCCGCCGGCTGATCGAGGCCGAGGAGATCGCCGCGCAGGTGGCGCTGCTCGCGAGTCCCTTGGGGGCGATCACCAATGGCGCGGCGATCCGCGTCGAAGGCGGAATCGTGCCCACGATCGCGTGAGGCAAGATTGAGATCCTCCCCAGCCAGGGGAGGGCAATCGCATATGGCCAAGGACTCCCGTCATCCCGGCGGAAGCCGGGATGACGATGGTTTTCGATGCACCGATATCCTTCGGGTTCAAATGCGATAGCCCTGCCCGCCAGGGGGAGGGAAGGACTTCAGGCTATCAGCCCCCCAGCCCTTCCAGCGCCTCGCTCGCTTCCATCCAGGTCAGCTCGGCGGTCTCGATCTGCGCGCTCACCTCGGCGCGGCGCTTCATCAGATCGGTCATCGTCAGCTTGGTGAGCGCCGCATCGGCATTGGCCGGATCGAACATCGCCTTTTCCAGCGCCGAAAGCTGCGCCTGGAGCCGGGCGAGCTCGGTTTCCGCCGCCTTTGCCGCCTTGCGCAGCGCGGTGCCCTTTTCGCGCGCCTCGGCGGCGGCGCGGCGGGCTTCCTTGCGATCCGCCTTGGAGGCACCGCCCTTGCCGCTGCCGCTCGAATCCTTCGAGAGCACGAAGGCGATATAATCATCGAGGCTGCCGTCGAACTCCTTCGCGGTGCCCTGGTCGACCAGCACCAGCCGATCGGCGGTCATCTCGAGCATGTGGCGATCGTGGCTGACCACGACCACGGTGCCCGAATAGCCGTTGAGCGCCTGGATCAGCGCCTCGCGCGCATCGACGTCCAAGTGGTTGGTCGGCTCGTCGAGGATCAGCAGATGCGGCGCGTCGCGGGTGATCAGCGCCAGGGCAAGCCGCGCGCGCTCGCCGCCCGAAAGCTTGCCGACCTTGGTGGTCGCCTTGTCGCCCGAAAAGCCGAAGCGGCCGAGCTGCGCGCGCACTGCGCCGGGGCTGGCGCCCGCCATGTTGCGCGTCATGTGCTGCAGCGGCGTGTCGTCGCGGTCGAGCTCCTCCACCTGATACTGGGTGAAGTATCCCACCTTCATCTTGCCGCTGCTGTTGATCGCGCCGTCCATCGGCGTCAGCTGCGCGGCGAGCAGCCGGGCGAGCGTGGTCTTGCCGTTGCCGTTGCGGCCGAGCAGCGCGATGCGATCGTCGGGATCGATGCGCAGGTTGAGCCGCTGGAGGATCGGCGTGTCGCCATAGCCGACGCTCGCCATGTCGAGCGTGATCAGCGGCGGGCGCAGCTCGTCCGGATTGGGGAAGTCGAAGCTGAGCGAGGGATCGTCGACCAGCTCGGCGATCGGCTGCATCCGGGCGAGCGCCTTCTGACGGCTCTGCGCCTGCTTGGCGGTGGAGGCGCGGGCCGAGTTGCGGGCGATGTAATCCTGCAGCTTCTCGCGCTCGGCCTGCTGCTTGGCGCGCGCGGCGGCGAGCTGCGCCTGGCGCTCGGCGCGCTGGCGCTCGAACGCGTCATAGCCGCCCGGATAGAGCGTCAGCTTGCCGCGCTCCAGGTGCAGGATGTGATCGACGACATTGTTGAGGAAGTCGCGCTCGTGGCTGACCAGCACGATCGTGGCCGGGTACGACTTCAGGAAGTCCTCCAGCCACAGCACCGCCTCGAGATCGAGGTGGTTCGAGGGCTCGTCGAGCAGCAGCAGATCGGGCTGCGAGAAGAGCAGGCTGGCGAGCGCCACGCGCATCCGCCAGCCGCCCGAGAAGCTCTCCAGCTCGCGATGCTGCATCTCCTCGTCGAAGCCGAGGCCGACGAGGATGCGCGCGGCGCGCGAGGGCGCGGCATGCGCGTCGATCGCGATCAGCCGCTCGTGGATCTCGCCGATGCGATCGGGATCGTGGCTGGTCTCGCTTTCCTCGAGCAGCGCGGCGCGCTCGAGATCGGCGGCGAGCACCGTCTCGAACGGCGTCGCGGTGCCGCCGGGGGCTTCCTGCGCGATATAGCCGAGCTTGGCGCCGCGCGGCATGTCGACGCTGCCGCCATCGGGTTCGAGCTGGCTGGCGATCACCTTCACCAGCGTCGACTTGCCGGCGCCGTTGCGGCCGATCAGGCCGATGCGCCCGCGCGGCGGCAGCTTGGCGGTGGCGCCGTCGATAATCGTGCGGCCACCCAGGCGCACCGTGATGTCGGTCAGATTGAGCATGATCGGCCAGCGCCTAGCCGATGCGGCGCGTCAGGGCCAGCCATAGCGCGGCGCCAAAAGCGATCGGTGCAAAGGTTTGTTCCCCCTGTGTAACTACCTAGTGCGTCTTTGAAAAAGTGCGGTCGCGGCGGGGCGATCGGCGGCAGCAACACGCGGGAACGACCGGATCCTGCGAATTTTTTGCTCCCTGAACAGAACGTTCCTCCGGTATTCTGCCTATAATTCCCATGTCGCGGTTGGATCCAAGACCGCCGGTGCGGACCATGAAGCTCGCGCTAAGAAATCTTACCGGGGGATAAATGGAAATAGAACTCCACGTCGCATCTTCCGCCGTCATGCGCAGTGCTGCCGATCTTCGTCAGCAATGCATCGATGCACTGGCAGAAGAAGGCACGATCCACATTGATGTCGCAGGCGTAACGGACGCTGATCTTAGTTTCGTCCAGATCCTCTGCGCGCTGCGCACGGCCGCGGCGGAGACGGGTCGCGAGGTTCGCCTGCGCAGCCCCGCCCCTGCGGCGGTTGCTGCGCTGCTGGAGCGTGCCGGTTTTCTCGCCGCAGCCACCCCCCAAGATCTCGACTTCTGGTTTCACGGAGAACGTGCCCAATGACCGCCTCGATCCTCACCGTCGATGATTCGCCCAGCCTGCGTAT